>NZ_LR734865.1:76269-292011 GCF_900010725.2 Planktothrix serta PCC 8927
CCTGTCCATGACACCGTTTTAGAAGTATAGGCTTCGTTACAATCAATCACAACTTTATGGTTTTCCCAAGCCTTCCATTTCAGAAATTGCTTAAACTCATAATGACTTAGAGTTAGCATTTGCCTGACAGATTTGTTTCTAAGTTGACGTCTTGACTTAGAAACCATCTGTGATGTTTCAAATGTGGGAAGTAAAATTACATCAAAGTTTTCCACTAAAAATCTAGCTGTTTTATGATGTAATTCCTTGACTAAGTTCTGGATTTTACAACGAAGTCTACTCGCTGCTTTTTTGAGGTTTCTTTTCTGTTTACATTTGGCTTTTGATAGTTGAGACACTAATTTGTCTAACTGGAAACATAATTTCTGAATCTGCAAGTTAGAGTCTTTACCTAGCCAACCAAAAGATGTTTCAGAAAAAAATGTCATGAAGGTGCGAACCCCAGGATCTAAGGCAACAACTCTCCCTTGATTCTCGGAATTTAGTTGTTGTACTTTTGTGGAGATGGTCAAGTAATACTCGCCATAAATTAACGTTAATCGACCATCGCTAAAATTATCGGGAAGTAATTCTTTAAATTTACACCCTCCTAATATACTGTGGTAAATCCCACAATCTTTAATCGCTGATTTAGGGATGTAAATTGATTGCTTTACATCCTTTCGACTCCGAAATTTACATCGCCGAATCTTACCATCTACCTTAAACCCTTTCTTTGCAGCTTTAACAGCTAAACAAGCATCTTTGATGGCTATTGATTTAATTTGATAAGGAACAGGTTTAGCCCATTCAGGTAATCCGTTTAAGATTCCTGTTTTAATCGCCATCCAGTTCGCTTTTGTGTCAGGTTGCTGCAAATATTTAAGGGTTTCGTTGTAGACAAATCTACTAACTCCGAACCATTGTTTGAGCAACCCTCTTTGTTCAGGGTTTAGGTAGATTCGGATCTTCTTTGATTTTTTGGCTGTAACTTCTGAGTCCGTGCATCCGACCAGAAAAGACGNGTGAGCTTATCACCTCGCATAAGTCTGACCAGTAACCTCTAGTGTCTCCATCCAGTGTATACAAATTTTGAGTTGATGGTGCATTGTTGTGGCATCGGCATAATAGCGCCTTCCATGACCCGGAAGCACCCACTCAAAGGAATAATTTAGCAATTTTTGGGTCGAATTGACTAAGCTAGGCCAGGAATACCAACAATATTCTCGAAAGGCATATAACTGTTGAAGAGAGTTTGACCAAGCTAAATGATCTCCGGTGAATAAAAATTCATTTTGATAGAGTAAAACCGTGTGTCCTTTCGTATGACCGGGAACCGGAATCACTAATAAATCATCGCTTAATTGAATGTCGTCCGTCCCCATTAATTGAACTTCTACATCTTTTGTTTCTGTGCGAATTTCATCTTGATGTAAAATCCGATCACAGCCAAAATGATCATGAAATTTTTGATGATCTGCGACATCATCTTGATGGGTTAAATACATCCAACGCACTCCCCCTAATTCTTCTAAGCGTTTAACTAAAGGAGGAGCAAATCGAGGAGAATCAATTAAAATATTCCCTTGAGGATATTGAATGAAATAACTGGTTGCCCCAAAAGATGCTTGAGAATGATAGCCACAATGATAAACATTGTTTTTAATTGGAAGGGGGAAAGTTTGTTGAATATTAACAATTTCAGAAGGATTTTCAACGCAGCCAATCGAAGCCGTTGGACAAGATAATAATGCTTGTAAAGCGTGTTCTTGTTCAATTTTATTCAGAGGTTGATGATAAACTGCTGATTGTTCATCCCGACGTTGAAAGACTTCAGGAGCCATCCAGCGACAAGTATCACAATCAATACAAGTCTGATCAACGTAAAAATTCCCCGAAACATTTTGAGAACGGCGTAACTTAAATTTAGCCATAAATTCCTCTTTAAAACTGTTTTAAAATGGGTGTTAACTGCTCCTGTCAATTCAAAATACTTCCTCCTAATTAGCCCTAAAAAATATAGGGATACCAGGTTATTTTTATGATAAAACTTGATTCCCCTTTCCCTATTCCCTAATTTCCTAGTTCTCAACTTGATGAGTCAGTTGTTCTAACTTTAGTTCTAATGTAGACAGTCGTGTCTCTAAATCTTCAAGCTTTTGATGCTGTGTGGCTATTCCCAGGTAAGCACTTAAAGCCTGAATAACAATATCTGACTTAGATTGTCCAGTTGTTGTTACTTTTGCCATAAGTGCTTCATGCAGTTCAGGAGGAATCCTGACTCCTAGAAATGGATTCGGCATTGTTTTTACTAAACTACATTGGGACAATCAATTTTATTAACAAATTTGATTTTATAAGCCTCTTGTTAAAGCTTATCATTTACCCTATATTAATTGTTTAAGTATCTGTTGAAATCCTTTTTTGTTTAAAAAATATTAACTTATGTAACTGAATATGACAATCAACGGGCGGACTGTTAAGTTTGATAACAAATTGAAAACGTATGTTATCATAATCAATAGCAATCTAAGCACTTAGACTGAATCACCCACCCCAAAAGCGAGTGAGTTTCTGTCCCATCATGTCACTGTGCAGGTTATCGGGATTTGTGGGTTGAAGCAGTCCTGGGAACCTGCGACCGTTGATATGATTCGCTTTGGCGTTGCTCCATCAACAGCCAATCCATCCATCATACAAAGCCGATATGAGTGTACAACCCCAAGTTGAAGAAAAACGCAACGGTGAAAAAATCCTCGTTGCTGATGATGAATCCGCGATTCGGCGCATCTTAAAAACTCGTCTTTCGATGGTGGGCTACAATGTTGTAGTCGCCGCCGATGGTTTAGAAACGCTGGAAATGTTTGAACGAGAAAATCCTGACCTTTTAGTTTTGGATGTGATGATGCCGAAACTAAATGGTTATGGAGTTTGCCAAGAACTTCGGACTAAATCCGATGTTCCTATTATTATGTTAACCGCATTAGGGGACGTAGCCGATCGAATTACAGGTTTAGAATTAGGCGCTGATGATTATTTAACTAAACCCTTTTCTCCTAAAGAATTAGAAGCCCGAATTCATGCGATTTTACGACGGTTTAAAGATACGACTTCATCCCATCATCTCAGCCCGGAAGTAATTCAAATTGAAGCCGTGCGAATTGATACCGTCAAACGCCGCGTTTATAAAGGCGATAAAGTGGTTCCCTTAACCTATATTGAATTCAATTTGTTGGAATTGTTGGTTAAACGTTGTGGACAGGCGGTTTCTCGCTCAGAAATTCTCAAAGAATTATGGGGTTATACACCCCGACGCATTGCCGATATGCGGGTTGTGGATGTTCATGTTGCTCGTTTACGCGCGAAAATTGAAGAAGATCAACGCAATCCTGAATATATTTTAACCGTGCGAGGTGTGGGTTATTCTGCCCAACGTTTACCCGGTGTTGAAGAAGCGATCGGTGCTTAATTGTTTTCAAATAAAAATTTTTCAAAATTTCAAAACAACTTTCATTTTTCTCTGAATTTTAAATCTTGGCTATTCCCCTAAAAATAGGAATTATCACTTTTATAGATTAATACAATTTAGGGGTTAAAGTCAAACATTAGAGGAGAAGCGTTCAGGCAAATATAAGAGTCTGAATGTTTCTCCTCTCAGTTTTGCTCAGTATTTATAGCGCTACGCGAAAGGGAACAGGGAACAGGGAACAGGGAACAGTAAGAAGTGAAAGGGTTTCAAGATTTAGAAATGTCCTNCGAATTGTCATTGGAATTCCCAGTGGGGTAACTGGAGTAGAACGACGGGCTGTAATTGAAGCGGCTTCTCAAGCGGGGGCGCGAGATGTCCGACTGATTGATGAACCTGTAGCCGCTGCTATTGGCGCAGGTTTACCTGTTGCGGAACCGACGGGAAATATGATTGTGGATATTGGGGGTGGGACGACAGAAGTTGCGGTTTTGAGTTTACAGGGAACGGTATTGAGTGAGTCAGTTCGAGTCGCCGGAGACGAACTTAACGACGCCATCATCCTGTATATGAAAAAAGTTCATAACTTGGTGATTGGAGAACAAACGGCTGAGGATATCAAAATTAAGATGGGTTCAGCCTATCCCACTTATGCTGATGAAGATAATATTATGGAGGTGCGGGGCATTCATTTATTATCGGGTTTGCCTCGAACGGTGACGATTAAAGCCCCAGAAGTGCGTGAAAGTATGGCAGAACCCTTATCAATTATTATTGATGCTGTGAAACGAACTTTAGAACGGACTCCTCCAGAACTTGCTGCTGATATTATTGATCGGGGCATTATGCTGGCAGGTGGAGGCGCTTTACTTAAGGGAATCGATACCTTAATTAGTCATGAAACTGGAATTATTACCCATATTGCGGCTGATCCTTTATGCTGTGTGGTGTTGGGAACAGGTCGGGTATTAGAAAACTTCAAACAATTGGAACGGGTTTTTAGTGGGAGTTCCCGTAACTTCTAGGCGATGTTCTTAATGGAAGTCGGGGATGGTAACAGTTTTCCATCCTCATCTTTTTTTTACCGTTTAATTTTAATGGGTATGGAAACACGCAGTTGGTGGAATCGGAGCCGGAATCAAATTATTTTACTGGGTTTGGCAATTTTAGCCGCTTGGTTGGTGCGACAAACTCAAGGGGCTGCTTTGTATGAAATGTACTATTGGTTAACTCGTCCTTTTCATTTAGCAACAGCAACGGTTACGGAACAAGATAAAATTGTTCGACAAATTGATCCTCGAATTAATCAGTTAGAAGCTCAACTTCAAGAAGTTCAAATCCAAAATCAAAAGTTTCAAGAACTTTTAAATTATGTCAATTCTAAAAAACAGGATAAAGGTGTTGTTGCTCCTGTGATTGGTCGCAGTGCAGATTCCTGGTGGAAACAAATTATTATCGGTCGTGGGAGTCAGGATGGAATTCAAAATCAGGATTTAGTGGTTGCTCCTGGGGGATTAATTGGACGAGTGATTAATGTCACACCTAACACCAGTAAAGTCATGCTCCTGAGTGACCCCATGAGTCGAATTGGGATCACGATTAGTCGCAGTCGAAATATGGGATTTCTCAAGGGAAAAGCCATTGAACAAGGCGTTATGGAGTTTTTTGAAAGTGATCCGAATGTCAAAGTCGGGGATGTTGTGGTCACCTCTGCTTATAGTCAAATTGTACCGCCCGGTATCCCGATTGGAAAAGTGATTTCTGTGGATATGAATAAAGCTCCGGCTCCTGAAGCTATTCTGGAATTTTTTGCTCCTATTTCTTCTTTAGAATGGGTGATTGTTTACCGCAATCAAAAATTAAATTCTGAATCGAATAAAACCTCTAATCCTTCTATAGAATTACCGAAAAATTAAAAATAATATTTCAGAACAGGGAACAGGGAACAGGGAACAGGGAACAGGGAAGAAATAATTTCTTTCCCTGCTATAAGACAGATTAAAATCCGTGAAATCCGTGAAATCCGCTTAAATCCGCGATCGCTGTTCCCTGCTATAACTGATGAAGATAAATTTTGATGTTTAAACGTGACAACTTCCCAATTTTTTTCATGACTCTTAAATCCTATCAACTCTTAAATTGGACTGTTACCGTTATTTCCCTAATGATTTGTATCTGGTTATCTTTAGTCCGTATCCCTGGCTTAGAATTGTTTGGAATTATCCCTAACTGGGTGTTAATTTGGTTGGTGGCTTGGAGTCTAAAACGAACCTTGTTAGAAGCTATTGTCGGGGGTTTATCCTGTGGGTTAATTTTAGATGGATTAACACGAGCCCAACCTTCCCATATTATTCCGTTTATTGCCGTTGGAATTTTAACCGTCATTATCTACAAACGAATTATCAAAAAAATTCAAGAGGATTTTATTTCAGTGGCTTTGATTGTTTTTGGCATGGCTATTATGCTGGAAACGATTCGAGGTTTACAATTAAGTATCTCTGGATATTCAGATTTAGAGAATCTTTGGTTACATCAACAAGGGGTGGCACTTTCAACGGCAATTCTCAGCAGTTTGTGGGCTCCTGTCATCTATTTGCCGCTTAGTCGTTGGTGGGCATTGATGGCACCCTCAAATAAACTAAAATCTTAGGGGCGGGTAGAAACCCGATTTCTGTACAAATCTTCCGTTGTTTAATCATCTTGATTCAAGAAACCGGGTTTATGGTTAATTAGGGAAGATTTCAAAAAACCCGCCTCTACACGCGCTCAGGAAAATTTTATGCTTAAACATAGCGACTTCGACCAAACAGATACAGCAATTCGCGCTAAAATTCTTAGCGAAGCCCTCCCCTATATTCAAAAGTTTTCTAATCGTACTATTGTGGTGAAATATGGGGGGGCTGCGATGAAGGATAGTAGCCTCAAAGATAAGGTGATGCAGGATATTGTATTACTGTCTTTTGTCGGAATTCGAGTGGTAGTTGTTCATGGAGGAGGCCCAGAAATTAACAGTTGGTTGGCAAAATTGGGAATTGAACCTCAATTTAAAAATGGGTTGCGAGTCACGGATGCGGCTACGATGGATGTGGTGGAAATGGTGTTAGTCGGTCGGGTGAATAAAGAAATTGTTTCTCTCATTAACCAAGCGGGAGGAGAAGCTGTTGGGTTATGTGGGAAGGATGCTAATTTAATTAAAGCTCGTCCTCAAGGTCAAGCGGATATTGGCTTTGTTGGGGAAGTTAGTAGTGTGAATACTAAACTATTAGAGTCTTTAGTTAGTAGTGGTTATATTCCGGTTGTTTCTAGTGTGGCAACGGATGAAAACGGACAAGCCTATAATATGAATGCTGATACTGTTGCGGGGGAAATTGCGGCAGCATTAGGGGCTGAAAAGTTAATTCTATTAACAGATACGGCGGGAATTTTGGAGGATTATCATAATCCTGATACTTTAATTGCCCAAGTTAATATTCAGGAAGCCCGACAGTTAATTGACAAAGGAATTGTTTCTGGGGGTATGATTCCTAAAGTCACTTGTTGTGTGAGAAGTTTAGCCCAAGGGGTGCGGGCTGCTCATATTTTAGATGGTCGTGTTCCCCATGCGTTAATCCAAGAGGTATTCACAGATTCAGGAATAGGAACAATGATTGTTGCCTCAGAATTTATGCTGTAAAATTTAGGAGAATCCTAACAAATTTAATAATACCTTCGCTATGTCTTTTTAGGTTGGCTTTCATTGCGTTCTAACCCCTCTAAGAATTAGAGCTTTTTTGAGTTTGGCGAAGGTATTGTTCTTGGCGTAAAGCGTTGATATCTGTACCACAAATTGCCTGAAGATGGCGAGTAATCGTTTGAATATCCCAATCCCACCACCGAATATTTAAAAGTTCTTCAATCAGGGATTCTTCAAACCGTTTACGGATTTCTTGAGCCGGATTTCCCCCGACAATACTATAGGGTGAAACGTTACGGGTGACAACTGCTTGAGAGGCAATAATTGCCCCATCCCCAATTTCAATACCGGGCATAATTGTAGCTCCATAACCTATCCAAACATCATTCCCAATAATTGTATCCCCTTTATTCGGCCAGGAATCGGGCATCGCAAATTCCCAACCCTGACCAAAAACCGGAAAGGGATAATTTGTTAACCAATCTGTTCGATGGTTGCCGCCATTCATAATAAATTTAACATCGGAAGCAATGGAGCAAAATTTACCAATAATCAGTTTATCACCGATGAAATCAAAATGGTAAAGAACATTTTTTTCAAAGTTTTCGGGGTTTTCAAAATCATCATAATAGGTGTAATCCCCAACGATAATATTAGGGTTTTTAACAATAGTTTTAAGATAAACTAATCGGGTTTGTTGAGGAAGGGGATATCGAGTATTGGGAGAGGGGCCGTAATTCATAAGCTATATCAGGGAATAGAGAACAATGAAACTAACGAAATTCAACTAATTTTTGATCGCCAATTTCTAATTGTTGTTCTTGTTGGTCAAACCAATCTAAAATTCGATTCCATGCCCACCATCGGTCAGGATCATTAAATTGATTTTGACAAACTTTACTGCTAATATAACCGACATGACCTCCGTAGTTTGTGGAAACTAAATTAATGGCAGAATTTTGATCACTAGCTGCTTTTAAATCAGGAATAATTGTGGGATCAAACAGGGGATCATCTTCTGCATATAAAATTAATGTAGGTTTGCTGAGTTGAGGGATTAACTGTAACCCGCTACTGGCTTGATAATAGTCTTCAACGCTTTTAAAGCCTAAGCGTTCAATCACTAATTCATGGTCAAATCCCCAAATCGAATTCGCCCGTTTAATGGCTTCTGGATCAATATCATTGGGGTGATGTTGATAAAGATTTCTAGCTAATTTTTTGAGTTCTTTAGTAATTGCTCGTTCTAAATATTTCCCCCAAGAATGTTGCATTAAATAAGATAAAGAACGAATTGAATCTAAACTGGGGCAAATCACTGCACCTCCAGCGATATCTGAATCTTTTAAGTCTAAATCTGCTCCCCATTGATGCACCGTTTGAGCAGTTTTAATCCCCCATAAAGCTAATTGTCCGCCTAAAGAATAACCTGTAAACCAAAAGGGAGTCGGACAACCTATTTGTTTAGATTGTGCCGCAATTCTGACAAAATCTTCCCCTTCATATAAGCCATCGGAGGTTAATGTGGGGGATAATTCTGCTGTTTTTCCATGGGCTCTCCAATCAAATAAAACGACGGCATAACCCGCAGCAAAGGCTTTTCTTCCCCAGAGCCTTAAAAACCATTGATTGTCTAAAGTTCCAGTAATTCCATAGGTTGAAACAATTGTTCCTCTAGGGTTTTTAGGAATTGCAACGATACCATAAATCGGAATTCCTCCCGCCCCTAAAAAGACGACTTCTTGATAAGGAGGCTCAGGTAAATTGATATTTTTTTCCCAAGTTCGGCTGGCTCTTAATGCTGCATAAACCGTCATTAAAAAGCCATTTTTTAAGGTAAAAGGAGGCTGATAAATTGGATGATTCATTGAAGTTTTACAAGGGGTTGGTTCGTTCACTGGAAATAGAGTCACAAATTTCAGGACTGCTTACTTCTGAAAACAGATGTTTGAGAAGGAAGGTCATAAATTTGAGGAAGCTATAGGTCAAAGGATTAGCCTCATTGTTATTTTACAATAAAAATGCGAGATAATTGAAGGACGGTTAGGAGGAAGCGAATCATGAATAATACGGGTTGAGTTAAAATTAGTAAATATTTAGGCTGTTAAGCCTTAGATGCTTTTGAAGAACCGATTTATTGAAAATTATAAATCTGCCGTATATCTCTATAAATATTAAACTTAAAATGCTAATTGATCAGGGGCAAAAGATTGGTAGCTTTTAGAATTTTTGGGCTGCCTACTGAGCTTATATTTAACGATATCGAACTCACGTCACCCTACCTAAAGATAGAATCTGAGCGATCGCATCTATTCCTCAGATCCAAGAAAATAGGAGAAATGTGCAGTATTTGTGCAATTTCAGGTGTTCTAATCTTGAAGAGATCGTAACTTGCCGTTTTTTTACGAGTTAGTTACATTAATTTACAGAACGTTACATCAAGCAAAACAGGAGTAACAACCATGCAAAACACACAAACACAATTAACCAATAGCCCTGAACAACAACAGCGCAATCATTGGGATTGGGGATTTACCCCTGGTGCAGAAAACTGGAATGGCCGTTTGGCGATGATTGGCTTTATCAGTGCGATTATTGTCGAACTGATGTCAGGTCAAGGCTTTCTTCACTTCTGGGGTTTGATGTAATGGGATATCCCACTACATCACCCTAGAAACCAAAAGCATTAAAACCGGATGATGACCGGATTAAACAACAGAATTTAATTCGCAAGAAGATTTTAACATGACTTGAGAGGATGGGATACAAACTCTCAAGTTTTTAATATAGGGGGAACAGGAAACAGGGAAAAGAGAACACAAATCTACAAATTTCTGCCGAAACTCAATCTTTTTTAAAGTTTGTTTCGGCAGGTTAATTTTTAACCGTAATGTTTCCATAAACGGTTTGAAAGATAGGACGCTGATTCATCCTCAAGGGAGGATAATCAAACCCTTTGTTCCTCAGTATCGGATTGTTTATACCCACCTAGAATCAACATCCTCTAACGGATATATTCTTTCAAAATACTATTGCGGTTAGGATGGCGTAACTTTCTGAGAGCTTTTGCTTCTATTTGACGAATACGCTCACGGGTGACATTAAAAATTTGACCAATTTCTTCTAATGTCTTCATGCGGCCATCATCTAATCCATAACGCAACCGTAATACATCTCGTTCACGGGGACTGAGAGTGTCTAATACATTTTCTAAATCTTCTCGTAATAAATTTTTAGAAACTTGATCTTCAGGAGTTTCGCCATCAGATTCAATAAAGTCTCCTAAACGAGAATCTTCCTCTTTCCCAATGGGTGTTTCTAAGGAAATGGGAAGTTGAGCAGACTTAGCAATAAACCGCAATTTTTCGATGGTCATTTCCATGCGAGTTGCGATTTCTTCTTCGGTCGGTTTGCGACCCATTTCTTGAGAGAGTAGTTTGGTCGTCTTTTTTATTCGAGAAATGGTTTCATAGAGGTGAACCGGAAGCCGAATGGTTCGAGACTGATCAGCAATGGCCCGCGTAATGGCTTGACGAATCCACCATGTAGCGTAAGTTGAAAATTTGTAGCCTTTTTCGTGATCAAATTTCTCAGCGGCACGAATTAATCCTAAACTGCCTTCTTGAATCAAGTCTTGGAAAGACAGACCGCGATTCATGTATTTTTTGGCAATAGAAACCACCAGTCTCAGGTTAGACTGTACCATCTTATCTTTAGCCCGACGACCGATATACAGACGGCGGCGGAACTCTGGTAATCTCATATCAACGGCGCTCGCCCATTCCTGCTCATTGGGTTCTCGATGGTAATGTTCCATCAATTTTTCCCGAATTCGCTCTAGTTCCAATAAGTCAGCAATTTTTCGAGCGAGTTCAATTTCTTCATCCGCTCGTAATAATCGAATCCGACCGATTTCTTGCAGATAGAGGCGAATTGAATCTTCTGTGTAATGCTTTTTCTTTGCCTGAGTACGACGCCGAGATTTAGCAGCTTTACCTGCTTTAGTCTCATCATCTTCATCCGCTGTCACCTCCTCTAGGATGTCTTCTTCATCAATTAAATCTTCTTCATCCGGTTCAAGATCATCCAAATCCGGGGGAGTGATGTTGCTAGGGGTTGGAAGGGGAAGAAACGATAATGTTTCTGTCTCAGGCTTTGTGGTTGCGAGTCCGTTGTTAATCTGGATCATGCCGCGTTCCTCATGCTCCTCAATTAGTAAAAATCAATCACAGAATAGAAATGTCTATCAGTAGACTATTGAACCAGTGGCATACTGTTTCAAGTTTCAACATTTGCCCACCGAGTTACTGAGTGAATGATCATAACTCACTTCAGTCCTAACATAGGAAGACAAATATTCAAAGGTGATCATTGGATTGCACCAAGACCTTTCCGATTGTAGCCTTTCTGACAAAAATTGCACGGTTTGTCAAAAAGGAGATTTGATCACCCGGATTCACAGTTGGGGGATTAATCAAGTTAAGGGTTGAGCACAACGACCGATACTTTTTTGCTAACATTTGCTAACAAACACATAAGTTAAGATACTCTCTCAACCAAGGCGTATCAACCAATGCACGAANTCTGAGTGGTATGTATGCCATGTTTCAAACTATAGCATACATTAACATCTGTTAACAAAACTTACACTGTTGAATAACCCTTTTACCTGCTCAGATTTGATGAATTATATGGGGATGATCACATTTGTTTAGGGGATCTCAAAGGGGAATAATAGGATGATTCACTAAAATCTTAGCGAACTCTTTTCAAATTGGGTTATAATCCCACGAATCAATATTGAAGAGAGTATGAAGGCAAGCCACCTTAATACACCCTGATAGAATTTGTTGTCTCAGTTGACGCATAGAGAAGTGTAATTCACTCAAAATTTGCTGATGTTCTCCTCCGTGATTCTGAAGGGAACTGTAAGTTTCTGCTCCTTGAAAGTAAGGAACGGTTGGGTTCTTGTCAAAAAAGGATTCAATTCAAGGGAGGTTGGGGTTGTTGACAATTGAATCACAATGAGTTAATCGCTCTGAATCTTGCAACAACCTTACCTTTTGGGATTGTTCTTTATTGTAAGTTAACTTAAATCTCCGTTTTTGGTGCGCGATCAAACGTTAAATCACGTTAAGTTTTTGACGTCGTGAGGTTGAGCTATTCTTCAACCGCTTTGAGGGATGGAAGCCGGGGCAAAAACCTGGAAAATGATGTTTTTGTCGCCCTTTCTCCCCTTCTCCCTGTTAATGCTTAGTAGATTTGCTTTTCGCTTCTAAAGTTTCGAGGCGACTCCGAAGTTCTTGATTTTCTTTTTTGATTTTGTCAAGTTCTTCTCGAAGTTTTTTCAACCCAGGTTCTGAACCAATTTTTCCCTGAACACTTTGAATAGCTTCTTCAGCACGGCGACGAACTCGTCCGTCTAGGGTTTGGTCGGCTAAAGATTGCAATACATCCATCGCTTTTGAGGTTTCCATCTGTTCTAAAGAGGCGACAACGGCGACTTGAGTTAGGAAAAAGGTTTCATTAGATAATTCCTCTAAGCGCTGTAAAATTCGCTCGGTATTGGTTGGGGTTTGACCTGTGGAAATACTACCTAAAGCACGAATGGAAGTTAACCGTAACGCTTGGGGAATACCGGGGGCGGTATATTTTAAAATCAGGTTCAAGGCATCTTCTGAGGTTTTCATTTTACTCAGTCCTGAAATAGCCCCAGAACGCACAACTTCATTCCATCCTTCCCTTTCTTTGAGAACAGATTTTAAGAGTTTAATCGTTTGTTCAATTAGATGTTTATCTTCACAATGAGTCGCTGCAATTTCTCCTAACGCCGTTGCTGTTGAAGCTTCAACTAAATAACTGGGATCTCCCTTTTCTAAAAGGGGTTTTAACACTTGATAACTCTCGGTGGTTTTCAGTTTAGCTAAACTATTAATCACCGCACGTCTGACCCGCGCATCTTCATCAGTTAAACCCGCTACTAATCCCTCAAAGACTTGATCTAATTTGACTCGAACTAATTGTTTAGCAACTTCCACCCGCACCCCCCAAAACTTATCATTTTTTAAGGCATTTGACAAGGCTTTAACGGCTTCTAATCCGCCTTTTTTGGCTAAGGCTTTAGCGGCATAAATTCGAGAAATGGGATCGGGATCATATTGCAATTGTGCCTTTAATTCAGCGATCGCATAATCCAAAGTCAAAGTTTTGAGAATATTATTATCAACATCAAAGCTAATAAAAGCAGGTTTTTCCTCTAAAGGGAAATAGAAGGTTTGTTCGCGTTCATGGACTCTAACCGTAAAGGTTTTAAGGGGAACAGGAGTTTCAGGAGCTTTTTTATCCGGTTTATATCCAAAACCAATGGGTATTTTTAAATCAAATAAGTTTTGCTCGCTGAGTTTATCCCCATCCTTGGCTTGAGTTTGTTTAATTGTGATTTTGGCTAATTTACTATTATTATCCCAACAGTAAGAGACTTTATAATCAGGGTGTCCGCCTCGAAACACATATTGATCAAATAGGGGAAGTAAATTAG
The DNA here is from genome assembly GCF_900010725.2 of Planktothrix serta PCC 8927. Classification (NCBI taxonomy): domain Bacteria; kingdom Bacillati; phylum Cyanobacteriota; class Cyanophyceae; order Oscillatoriales; family Microcoleaceae; genus Planktothrix; species Planktothrix serta. The sequence continues at coordinate 89,926 of NZ_LR734865.1, forward strand.
ATCCGGTTGATTTTTCGAGCGCTCGTAATAAATCAATAGTTTCTACGGTTTTATGAGCATTATCTTGAACAAAGGTTTGAATCGCTTTTTGAAACAGTTCATCCCCTAATTCTGTTCTAATCAGATGATAAACACAAGCGCCTTTTTCATATAAATGGCGGTCATAAAGTTCAATTGCTTCTCGATAAATATGGGTAACAATGGGGCGACGATAGCGAGAACTATCCTCAGAAAAATAGTTTCTGGCTTGATTTAAACGGTAATAAGCCGCTTCGGATTTGCCATATTGTTGTTCTGTCCATAATACCTCAGTATAGGTCGCCATGCCTTCTTTAATCCAAGCGTGTGACCAATGTTTAATGACTACTAAATCCCCGAACCATTGATGGGCTAATTCATGGGCTACTAAACTTTCTGTGTTACGATTATCTAGGGTAGCTCGTTCATCTAATAAACAGCGATCGGTTAATAACGTTGTTGAGGTATTTTCCATTCCGCCAAAAATGAAGTCATCTACACAAACTTGAGCATATTTCGGATAGGGATAGGAATAGCCAAAATATTGAGAGAAAAATTCAATCATTTGCGGGGTTTTCCCCATGCTGCGGAGAGCATCTTCTTGACGATTTTTCTCAACATAATATAAAACTGGAATTCCATTCCATTCGTCTTTAATTTCGGCAAAATCTCCCACCGCTAAGGTCATTAAATAAGTGGGATGAACTTGTTTTTGTGACCAATGGTAAATTTTGGTTTTACCTTTGGTTTCAGTGTGAATTAACTCTCCATTGGAAATCGCTAAATATTGTTTAGGAACTTGTACTCGAATTTCTGAAGTTGCGAGTTGTCCGGGGTAGTCAAAACAAGGAAACCAAAAGCGAGAATCTTCATCTTCTCCCTGTGTCCAAACTTGAATCGGTTTGTCAGGATAATTTTTATTCGGACTAATAAAATAAAGTCCGCGTTGGGGGTTGGTGACAGCATAAGTGATCACCAATTTTATTAACTGATTAACGGTTGTGGGTTGATTGAGATGAATCTGTAACTGTTCGCCATCATAGTCAAACTCTTGCTGATTTTGTTCAATTTTTACCTCTTTAATTTCTAAGTTAACAGCATCTAATGTTAAGGTATCAATTCCACTTTTAACCGGATTCAAATGTAGGGTACAAGTTCCTTGAAAACTTTGATTAGGAATATCAAGAACTAAGTCCAGAGCAATATGTTGTACTTGACCTGGACGGTCAGGGTTATAATGGGGGCGAGCGCCGGGTAACTCGAAGGACTTGTGGGTATCCGTTTCCGTATCAAAGTAAAAATTCAGCATCAAGTACAATCAAACTCAAGAATAAGGGATAGGAAAACGCGCTATGCGTATCGCTTCATTATATAGCTAGTCTCAATCCGTTGTCTAAATTAGTGTTTTTGGGGTAGAGACGCGCCATGGCGCGTCTCTACGGGAGACTTTTTAACTAGGAGTTTCTTGTTTTTGTCTCAATTGTTGGATTTGTTCTATACTTAATCCGGTGGTTTGGCTGATGGTTTGATCATCTAATAAACCGATTAATTGTTGAGCAATTTCTAGTTTAGATTCTTGTTTACCTTGTTCAATACCTTGTTCAATACCTTGTTGAATGCCTTGTTTTAAAGCTTTTTCTCTAGCTAATCGAACTGCTTTTTTAATCGCATTACGTTGATCATAAATATAGATTTCACGTTTTTCTAAATCTTCGAGTTCTGCGGGGGTTAAGGTAGTTTCATTGGCAATAGTAAAGGCTTTTTGAAGTTGAGGAATATTTGCCATTGTTTCAGGAATAGTTTCTAAGGTTTTAGCACTTTTAATAAAATATATCCATTTATCGGTTAAGGTTTCTAACTCATTAATTGAGGCCTTAAATTTGGGAAGTTCTACAAAAACTAATTCTATATCATAAATCAGATAATCCACTAAAAACTCTTTTTCTTTTAAAATAAACCGAGAAATGACTTTATCCAGATTAGGGAACATCTCAAAATCCGTAATTGTAACGGCAATAACTGGATTTAATAAGGTGTAATCTTCGCCACTTTTTAACTGAATTGAATAGGCTTTAGCTGCATTGTATAAAATTCGTTTTTCAAATCCTTCTATATTCAAGATCTGCATTTCAATAATAACGGTTTTATTCCCGGTTATTGTGGCTTTGACATCCAAATAAGTATCTTTAATCCCTCGGATTTTAGGAGCTTGATAGGGATTGAGAATCGTTAAATCTTCAATAGCCGGATTTTCGGGATAAAGAATACTATTTAAAAAACTGATTAAAATATCTTTGCTATCTTCAGAGCCAAATATTTTTTTAAAGGCAAAGTCTGTTTTAGGATTAATGAATCGCATATTAATTCTCCTCATAATAGGGGTGGGAATTGTTAACTGATATAGCCATCCTAAATTAGTGGTAATAATTTAAAATTTTCTTAACCTTTAACCGTCAGCCCTCAAGCTGAATAGATTAAGGTTTGTTGTATAAAAATACTAGCAATTATTATAATACAATGTTATCATCCTATAACAAATGGGTTGCCACGATGCAATCCCCCTCCTAAAATCTAAAGATTGAAACAGAGAATTAGAGATTATTCAACGGTTTCCTTTTATCTGGAGATACTTACTTATGCAGCATAGACCCCGACCCCCTTTTCCTCTAAGCGCTAACCTGAGTATAGGTAATTCGGGAGTCTCCAAGGGGGAAGAAATATGAAGATAGCAACGCGAGTCGAAAAGGTTCCGCCGTCTGTAACGCTGGCGATCTCAGCGAAGGCAAAAGCCATGAAAGCTGAGGGGATGGATGTCTTAAATTTTAGCGTGGGCGAACCGGACTTCGATACCCCTAAGCATATTGTTGCTGCGGCGAAACAGGCTTTAGATGAAGGCAAAACTCGCTATGGCCCAGCAGCCGGGGAACCGAAGTTACGCTCATTAATTGCTCAAACCTTAAGTAAAGAAACAGGTTTAGACTATAAAAGTGACAATATTGTTGTTACTAATGGCGGTAAACATTCCCTCTACAATTTGATGGTAGCGGTGATCAATCCTGGGGATGAAGTGATTATTCCTGCTCCCTATTGGTTAAGCTATCCTGAAATGGTAAAACTGGTAGAAGGGGTTCCGGTAATTGTGACGACGGGAGCAGATACGGGTTATAAAATAACGCCGGAAATGCTGCGTCAATCCATTACACCGAAGACAAAACTTTTTGTTTTGAATTCTCCCTCAAATCCTACAGGAATGGTGTATACCCCGGATGAAATTCGCGCCTTAGCAGCAGTGGTAGTTGAGACAGGTACTTTAGTGGTTTCGGATGAAATTTATTCTAAAATTATTTACGATGATGTCAAGCATTTAAGTATTGCATCAGCCCATCCCGAAAGCTATAAATACACCTTAATTAGTAGTGGTTTTGCGAAATCCTTTGCGATGACAGGGTGGCGCATTGGCTATTTAGCCGGAGATCTGGATATTATTAAAGCCACAACCCGTGTGCAAAGTCATAGTACCTCTAATGTTTGTACGTTTGCTCAATATGGTGCGATCGCAGCGTTAGAAAACTCCTTAGATTGTGTTGAAGAAATGCGTCTAGCCTTTGCTAAACGGCGAGAGGTGATGTTTGAGTTATTAAATGCAATTCAAGGAATTAGTTGTTTGAAACCGGATGGCGCATTTTATATGTACATTAATATTGCCAAAACGGGTTTAAATTCCGTTGATTTCTGTAACTTTATACTGGAAGAAAAACAGTTAGCCGCCGTACCCGGTCAAGCCTTTGGAAATGATGATCATATTCGTTTATCTTATGCAACGGATTTAATCACAATTGAAAGAGGAATTCAACGCTTAGAGGAGTTTGTTCAGTCTAAAATTTAGGGGTATTTAAGGGGGTGTTAGATGTTGGATATTGTTGATTGTCGGTCAAGCGTCAACACCCCTTTTTATATTGAATCTCGAACCCTTGTAAACCTTCTGGTTCTTCAAAATGGACGATTACATCCCTAGGATGGGCAGATTTTGGCCCGTGATAACACCACTGAATCATCCCATCCACCGTGTTTCGATTTCCTTCAAATACCGCTTCGACTCGACCATCCGCTAAATTTCTCACCCAACCCTGAATTCCTCGATGAGTCGCTTGTTTTTGGGTGTAGTAGCGATATCCCACCCCTTGGACTTGTCCCGATACAAAAACGTGAGCGCGAACGATAATAGATTCAGATGACATTTCCATTGACGAATTCAGATAAGCAACATATACATATCTTGAGAGATTATATTCGTTTTAGATAAAATAGGAGTGATTTTATGGTTTGGGGCAATTTAGTGATTATGTTAATCGTTGGAGTCGTGGTTGGGGTGGGAATTGCCTACCTGTGGTTTCAAAAACAGATTTCCCAGCAAAAACAAAGTATAGAGGGAAGAATTCGTCAAGAACGGGAGGAACAGGAAAAATCACATCAGATTCGTCAACAACAAACCATTCAACAGTTACAACAGGAACATCAAAATCAACTTCAGCAAGTTAGACAAACGGTAGAAACTGAATATATCGCTGAACGGGAACAGATGGGTATACAGTTACAGGAGAAAGATACTCAAATTCAACAGGTGAGTCAATCCCTGGCTGAATCTGAAATTCAACAACAACAACTCACGGAACAGTTACAACAAAGTGAAGCTCAAATTACAGAACTGAATCAAATTTTGACTCAGTATCAAACTATGCTGGAACAAGTGACTGCTGAATTAGAAGCCAGTCAAGCACAGGTTCAAGCATCAAGTCAGTCTTTGGGTGAGCAGGAGGTTCAATCTCCTATTTTGATAGAAGAATCAACTCCAGTAATTGAACTCACTCTAACTTTACCGGAAACACCAGAGGAAACACCCGTTATTGAGGAGGAAGTTACAGAACAACAACTCACTGTAATTGAAGTAGAACCCCCAATTGTTTCAGAAGAAATTCTTGGGTCTACAGTTGCCGAATCTCCAACGGTTTCAGAAATTATTACTGAGTCTACAATTGCCGAATCACCGACGGTTTCAGAAATTATTACTGAGTCTACAATTGCCGAATCTCCAACAGTTTTAGAAGCAATTACTGATTCTACAATTGCCGAATCTCCAACGGTTTCAGAAATTATTACTGAGTCTACAATTGCCGAATCACCGACAGTTTCAGAAATTATTACTGACCCGGCTATTTTGAATTCAGAAAAAATCACATTACCTCCAATAAAAGCAACGTCAGAGGAACAATTAATTGAGCAAATTCTGACCATTGGAACATCGGGAAACTTAGGAGCAATTAACACCTTAACAGGATATCTTCAAAATCCTAATCCTCAAGTGCGTTATTCTGTTGCAGCAACATTAGGAAAAATTACTGCTTCTCGTCGTCTAAGTCGGGAAGTGCAACAAACGATTCCTATTTTGACTCGTTTGAGTCAAGATCTTGATCCGAGTGTTCGTCAGCAAGCGATTATTGCATTAGGGAATATTCCCTCTCAGCAAGTGATTCCAATTTTACAAAAAGCATTACGAGATACTCAAAGTTCAGTTGCACAATCCGCTAGTCTAGCATTAAATAAATTCAAAGTTTATCGTGTGCGTCCTAAATCTCAACCGAAATCTCTAATGTTGAGAAAACCGAATATATCTAGCAATCCTCAATAGGTTGTAGTATTTTATTGTAGGGGTTTGATATCAAAGTCTAACCCCTAAAGTTTTGTTTTATTTGGTGATAACTTTATCGTTTCCCTAGGGATGGGGAATAAAACATAAAGTTTTGATTTTTGTTAACCTTCAACTTGATTTTTGGAAACAAGAATGAAATTTCAAACCTCCTTATTAGCGATCGCTTGTCTTGTTGGTACAGTAAGTATTTCTTTACCTGTTCAAGCTAATTCCTTACAGAATACCCCCATGCAGATAGCTCAGTCTTCTGCACCTGAGAAGACTTATATGACTCCCCAAAGAAATACTAACGAAATTGCGGTTCAAATTGAGGATGGAGAGTTTTTCTTCGCGGGAATGTTAAAGCGGACTTCGGGCAATAAATTTATGGCTGAAGATAAACAAGTTCGTGTGATGTACGATAAAGATACAAGTCGAGTCGTTGTGATCAATGTCGTTACAGGAACAGAATTTTATAACTATATCTTCTCTACTGCGGATGAAGGATCGTTGTAAAAATAATGAGTAATCAGATAGGAAATCCAGAAGTTATTGATATGACCCAGGACTCTTTGGATTCCTACCTGTGCGGGAATGATATTACCAAATGATAGTTAAGTCTTCAGGATCACGCCATAGGAATAACAGCGTTTTTTAACCAATTACCGATTGCAAAATTATAAAAATCGTCTTTAGGGCTAATGGATGAGTCTATTGCCGATATTCAGGAAAACCTAACCTTTAAGATATCATCGAAGATGGTTTGACGACCCCATATTGTTCTTTATGAATGCGAATCCACAAAATTGTACCAACAACAATTGCAACGGGAGTATTAATGTAGGAAAGCAGAGAAACATTAGATGCGTCCACAAGGTTAGCAGCAAACAGAACAAAATCCCATAGCCAGTGAAAAATAATTAACGGCCAAATATTATTGAACTTGATCATGAGTGGTGCAAATAAGAACCCAAACAGAAAGGTGAAAACTAGCTGCACCATCATTTCTAACGGAAGCGAACCACCAAAAACATTCACAGAATGCAGTAGCGAAAATGCGATCGCACTGACTAGCATTGCCCAACGGACTCGGTTTGTGGTCAAAAATGCGTTTAAAACGATGCCCCGATACATAGTCTCCTCACCAAGACCTACCAAAAAGGTTGTGAAGCCCACCAGGGCCAACAACTGCCACTGCGCTGCATTGAGAGAGGCTGAAGCCAAAGCGGACAGAAACACGACCCACATAGCGATCAATACCGACAGTGAGGGGACAAACCAGAGGAGTTGTCTGGTGTTGAGTTTGCGAAATCCAACCTCTTGCCAGCTAAAATAGCGGATGACAAAGAAAACATTGATGATATTAACAATAATCATGACGAACCAGAACACATTCATCATGTCGGGAGTGCCATAGAAGATGCCCTTGAAGGTTTTCATGTAGAACATACCGAAACCCATGACAGCCGTGTAGATAAATGCAGCTAAGATGGCTATTTTGGTTTTGGAGAGTGATGTTGAATTCATGATTTTTCGCTTCTGTGTGAAATAGTAAGTCCGGTTTTTCCAAAATTTACGATTTCTTGTTCGCTCGTGTTTATACACTCTATTCTGAAATTTTATTATAGAATTAATAATAATTTAATTAATAACCTATCTATGATCTCTAATCAAGACTTTAGTTTAAGCTGTCCAATTCCTCTATAATTTGGTTTTTATTCAGGGTTCTTTGAAATAGTAACGGTTTTGATTATCCCTTCATAAGGACGATGGCGCACACAATAAACTAACCCGATTTTACCGGGTAGTTCACAGATTATTTCTGTACAAGGCTGTTAGTCACTTTTTGGGAGCAGATTGCTCTATGTTTCGTTAGAAGCACAAGGGATAGAATGGGACTGATTGCTGTTAGCACAGGTCTGTAGATCTTGCTGAATCAACTGATCTCGAACAATCTGCTGAGATTGATCGGCTGCTTCTAACCCTATCCAAGCTGCTATTTTGTCACTGTCAAAGCCAACTTTCCTATGAGTCCCAACTTGCAGAAGCGGACGACGAATCAATAGAGGGTCATCAATCATCAAATTCAAGGCTGTTTCTGCGTCTAATTGGGCAGGAACAATCTTCCCTGATTTAATTTGAGGTGCGGTGTAATTAAACCATTCTACAACGGGCAAATCCCCAAAAAATGGACGCAGGGTTTCAACTGTCCAAGATTGAGTTAATAAATTATAAGCTTCAACGGTATGTCCTGCCGCTTGCAATAAGGCTTTTTGCTTGGTGTTGTTGATGCAGCCCGGTTTTTCATAGAAGATAACAGTAGTCATTGAATTTTCTCCTAAATTATGTTGATAAAAAATGATGGATTTGTTATTTAGAGTAAGCCAATATCTTCATATTATTGGCTTTAGGAATATTCAGGGTACAAAATGAATGAGAACGTAACTTTTTGGTTAACTTTGTCCGGCTTTGTCGAAATACAATAAAGTGTTGTATAATTTCCAAAAAGCGACGGGGATCGAAAATATTGAGAATCAATGTTTCTATCTCGGTTTCTCCTGGAAAAGGAATATTTTCTCCGTTAGTGGAGTGAATTTGACTAAACTGTTTCCATTGACTGGCAAGTGTACCAATCCGAGATTGAATTCCATTAGAAAGCACCAGTAACTCATTCAAGGCAAAAAACTTCGGTAGGCGAGTTTGATCCTCTTGAATTTGTACACAAGCGGCTCTAAGTGCCCAGGGGTTGTGCCCTCCATGAAGACCTTGAAATACGGCTAATGGTAATCCATTAATAAAAATAACTAGATCCAGGCAATGCTGATAGTTGGCTTCAACCACAGGAAAGGAATAGATTACCAACCAATCGTTGTTGAACAAATTGGAGAAATCCAAGAGTTTCAAGGTTATGAGTTGACTCGGATCGTTCGCTGAAGTTATTTTAATACCATTCAACAATTGCAGATGCCATTGACGGTTGTGCTGCATTAATGGCAGGGTGCGAGTTGCTGTTAGCTGATGAAGGATAGTTTCAATCTGCTGAGGTGTAACCTCTGGGTTAATTCGCTGCATTGCCTGACGAAAGCGATCACCCAGGATACCGTTGCAATAACTTCGCAAAATTCCCTGATGTCGTCCTGAGATAATATCGGGTTGGAGCAAAACAGTATAGCCCAGTCCCTCAAACCTGTTTAGTATCCGTTCTATATTGGGTTCAAGAGCCTTAGAGAAGTTTAGCCACGACTCTAGAGGATTTCTAGTGCGATTGGCTGTATTTTGAGATAATGTATTCATAATTTTCAGAAAATGCAAATTTAATCTAACCGGGACACCTTAATGGATCAACCCAATTGGTATCACACCGAGGTTCAGATTAGCGTTTAGCAATTAAGGATGTACTCGCGCACTGTAACCCGGTTCCCGTAAACTTCTAATTTTTTTTTGGGGGTCAAGGTACGAGTATTTTTTATATAAATAACCTTTATATAAAAAATTAATAATATTCGCTAAATTAATGTGAAAATGGAGATTACAACTCTTTCTTGTTTTTTAGGAATGCGATCGCACCCTTTGACTCCATTGATTTAAAAAAGTCTCATAGGCGTAGTTAATTCTTTGCATAACAGCGATCGCTTCTGATGTTATCATATATATTGATATTATATTTAATAACTCAGCTAATATAAAAGAGTAAAAATATGACAGAAAATTGGTTTTCTCCTGAAAAGAGGAATCTTCTTTTAGCAGAAAGATATTTTAGCGGTTCACATCATTATTTTTTTGAAGTCAAAGAAGCCAAAAATAGATCCAAATATATTATTATCGATCAACGAAAAAAGTTAGAAAATGAATTTATTGGTACCAAAATGCGTATTTTTGAAAATGAAATGCTTGAATTTCAAAGAATTTTGAATAAGCTGATTAATTTTTCCTTAAATGACACTTCTGTTACTGAAACCGATCACAATTATCATAATAATCAAATAGAATCTAATTTATCGCCAAACAATCTAATTTTTTTAGAAGAAAAATATTTTAGCAGTTCCCATTACTATTTCTTTGAGGTTAAACAATCAAAAAATGGTACTAAATATATTGTAATAGATCAAAGAAAAAAGTTAGAAAATGAATTTATTAGCACCAAAATTCGTATTTTTAAGGATGAAATGCTTGAATTTCAGAGAGTTATGAATAAGTTAATGGCTTTTACTTTAAATGATAATTTTATTCCGAGTAAAATTTCAGATATTAACAAGGATAACCAGAATCAACAAATACAATTAGATTCAGACTTATCACCGAGATTTTTTGATAAAATTATCACAACAAATAACTGGAAACAATTTGAAGAATATGCTTATTATTTACTCAAGTTATTGGGAATAGAGACAGTATATAATTTTACAGGAGAAAGACAAGCCGGAAAAGCTGATGGTTTTTTCAAAATTGGAAATTTAGCAGTTATTTATGATTGTACTCTTGATTTCCAGAATATAGAAAACAGTAAAAGTGAACAAATAAATAATTATTGTAATAAACTGAAACAAGGTAGTATTGAATTATCTGGAAGAACAACAGAAGAATTTTATAATCATCATAAACAAGTTTGGATTATTACCAGAGGAACAACTAGACAGATTAAATTAGTTAATTTAATTGAAGTCAAAGAAGTAGCTATTAACGATATTATGTATCTTTATCAAGAGCGATTGACAAGCAACATGAATAATCAGTCACTCGAAATAAAATTGCGAAATATCTAAATTATGTTGTAATATAGCAATCCGTGTAGGATTTGTGAAAAAGTTTTGTAGGGGTTTGGTCTCCAAACCCTCTTTGCGCCTGGGTTTGGAGACCAAACCCCTACGATAAAATATTACAACCTATTTAGGACTGCTATAGTACATAACTAACTTTATTCAAAAATTATAATTATTCTTGTTTTTTCATTTAGTTAATAATCTTTATATTTGTTGAATTGATCATTTTATTGATTGCGATCGCACCCTTTGATTCCATTCATTTAAAAAAGTCTCATAGGCGTGGTTAATTCTTTGCATAACAGCGATCGCTTCTGATTTAACGTTATAATCAGGATGATATTGTTTCGCTAATTGATAATAGGCTTGTTTGACTTGATTCGGTGTTGCCTTGGGATTTACTCCTAATACTTGCCACCAATTTTGATAACATTCAGATGCAATTAATTCCGGTAGACTTAATTGTTGATACCAGAGTTGTAAAATACCCTTTTTACTCCCACTAACTAATCGTTGACCATCGGGACTAAACACAACCGGAGAACAACCAGAGAGCGTTTGCAATAATTCCCCTGTTTTCCAATTCCATAATTTAACCGTTTGATCCACACTTCCACTCGCCAAAATTTGACTATTGGGACTCAAAGCTATAGAAAAAATAGCAGCAGAATGTCCGGTTAATGTCCGAATTAATTGATAGGTTTTAAGATCCCAGACTTTAATTGTATTGTCAGCACTCGCACTGATTAAAGTTTGATCATCAGGACTGAATAAAACCGAAGTCACCCAGTTAGAATGTCCGGTTAAAACAATAGGATTTTCATAGGTTTTGATATTCCAAATTCTAATAGTTTTATCAGCACTCCCACTGGCTACAAATTGACTCTGAGAACAGATCGCTACAGACCAAACTCCATCAGTATGTCCGTTCAAAATTCGTTTAGATTGTCCCGTTTTAAAATTCCAAAGTCTAACGGTTTTATCGCAACTTCCACTGATTAAAATTTGATGATCGGGACTAAATACAAGGGAGGTAATAATTCCCATATTTTTTTCGGGAAAATTTAGATCCAATAAAGTTCGATTTAGTTGTCGAGTCTGAAAATTCCAGAGGGTAATTCGACCATTAACACTTCCTGTAGCAACGATTTCTGAATTCGGACTAATAGCAACTGAATACATCTCATAAGGCATAAACCAAGTATATTTTTTCTTAACTGTATTAACATCCCAAATGTGAATATTACGATCATCACTAGCACTGATCAAAGTTTGACTATCAGGACTAAAAGCCACCGCATGAATTGAATCTTGATGTCCGGCTAAACGCTGTGTTTCTGTCCACATTAAATCTGGTGAATGGGGACGAATAACAAGAGTATGATTTTCAATATTAGGTTTTTCTGTTTTTTTTTGAGCAGATGATTTCTGTGGATCTTGAATATTTTGTTTAAGCTGTTTTAATTCATCCTCTAATTCTAAATCATTGAATTTTTGTTTTAATTTTTCTTCTTGAAATTCAGGAATAAGTTCCAAAACTTCTAATAACGCGGCGGTATAAAATTCCTGATCTAAAATCCGTTCTTCCATCCGGTCAAAGGCTTGAAACGCTGTTTCTCCGCTTCCAGCAGCATCAATTAATTGGGCAATACCATATAATCCTAACCCAACAATTCCGCCAAAAACTCCTAATGTTCCCATGCCAATTCCTACACCTGTTCCCGCAAAACCTAACCCCATTCCTCCCACAACCGAAGAAATTCCTACCCCAGAAATTGCCCCTAATCCTACTGCACCCCAGGCAATAGAATCCCCTTGATTAATGCCTCTAAATGCGCCATAAGTTGCAGCACCCGCCACCGCACCCACACCCATTAAGGGCATCATTCCTAACCCAATTCCCCCAAAACTTCCCACCAGTCCCACACCACCAATTGTGCTATAAATTCCTGCCCCACTCGCTGCACCGACGGTAACAAATGTTGTACCAGTAGTTAAGTTTTCAGAGAAATTATAATAGCTTTTCATGATTTTTTTAAGTTCCGTAAATTTCATTATAGAATTGATAGTAACTCTATCAATAACCTCTCTATGACCTCTGATCCAGATTTTAGTTTAACTTGTCCCATTCCGATTCAACAATACCCTCATATTTTACTCGCTCATGGCGGTGGGGGTAAACTCATGCGTCAATTAATTGATCAGATGTTTTTACCCACTTTTGGGCATCCAAATCAAGTTGAACATGATGCAGCTACCTTACAATTAAATGGAAATAAAATAGCGTTTACAACGGATTCTTATGTCGTTAATCCCCTATTTTTTCCTGGGGGAGATATTGGTTCAATGGCTGTTCATGGAACCGTTAATGATTTAGCAATGGCGGGGGCTCGTCCTTTATATTTAAGTGTGGGTTTTATTTTAGAAGAAGGTTTACCGATTCAAACCTTATGGGAAATTATTCTATCGATGAAACAAGCTGCCGAAAAAGCTCAGGTTAAAATCGTTACTGGAGATACTAAAGTTGTTGATAAAGGCAAGGGAGATGGGATTTTTATTAATACATCGGGTATCGGAATCATTGAACATAATTTAACCATTAATCCCTTATCCGTTCAACCGGGAGATGCGGTTATTATTAATGGGGATTTGGGGCGACATGGGATTGCAATTATGGCGGTGCGGGAAGGATTAGAATTTGAAACAACAATAGAAAGTGATTCTGCACCTGTGGCGGATGTGGTTTTAGAGTTATTAGAGGCGGGAATAGAAATTCACTGTTTACGAGATTTAACACGAGGCGGTTTAGCAAGTACGTTAAATGAAATTGCTACTGCTGCTAAAGTTGAAATTGAAATTCAAGAAACAGCTATTAATGTATTAGAAGAAGTCAAAGGAGCGTGTGAAATTTTAGGATTTGACCCCCTTTATGTTGCTAATGAAGGGCGGTTTGCGGTGTTTGTTCCTGAGAAAGATATTGAAAAAACTTTATCGATTTTACAGGCAAAAATACCCCAAGCAAGTTTAATTGGTTGCGTTAAACAAACGTCAACCCCTTTAGTTACAATGCAGAGTACAATTGGGGCTAAACGAATTATTGATATGTTGAGTGGAGAACAGTTACCTCGGATTTGTTAGGGAGTTAATTCATCATGTCATCCGAAAATTTGTTAACCTCTACAGATGTTCTTCAGCTACTGGTTAAAGGGATTGATAAAACGACTTTAGAAGCAAAACTATCGATTTCGAGTTGGACATTTACGTTTTAATTTAATTTCTTCACCTAATTCTTAACATAATCAGATGATGAACTTTGAAAAAATTTGGCAACAGTATGATTTTACTGAATCAGAACTTTTATCAATGGGATTGCAACTTCCTTATGATTATGTTCTGAATATTAACTATTATTGGCAACTCAACTCAAATTCTACCAATACTGAAATAGCTACTACAGACCAAATGTTTCAGCTAATTCTAAAATCTTGTATTCATGTTGATATCCAATTTAATGTTAATCAAGATGAGTTAAATTCAATCCCAACTCATTTGGGTACAATTGTAGGGTGGGGTCGAGTTATACCTTCCTCTTGGATACAAAGTCAGTCTCTTTCTGAGCAGGAATGGCTACATTTATTTTTTGAAATAGGAGGAAATAACAGAATAGAGCTTGTTTGTAAATCGTTAGTTGTTGAACATTTGAACTTGAAGTTATTAACCATAAAACAATAAACTATTAGTGTTTTTACCTAACTTTGTAGGGTGCGTAAGCTCCGCGCACGCACCTAATCACACTTAATCAAGGAATATTAGCGACCAAGATAGTCGCACTACTTTATCTACAATTCACCTGCATCTCGTTTTCTCCAAAATTCATCACGTTCTTTTTGCTGTTGTTTCAGCTTTTCTTTTCTAGTGCTTTCTAAATCTTCATTTAACTTGTTAATAATAGCGTGCTTTAACTGATAACTTTCATAACTGCGGACAGTTAAAACAGGCTGAACGAAAGAAACAGTTAAAGCTCCAATTGCAGTATGAATTTTGTCTTTAATTTGTCCCGAATATCGTTGACCTGTAATCACATACCAAGCAAACATTTCACAATTATTCCGATGAATATTATACTCTCCAAATAACTGAGGATAGTCTAAAATCCGTTGTTCTTGTTCAGGGGTTAATTCAACTCCTTTACCTTTATATTCAACACCATTAGGCCCCCAACCAATTGAATTTTTAAAGGTGCCATCGGAGGAAATAAAATAATGTTTAGCAATCCCTAATGATTCCTCAATAGGAATATAATAGATAGAAGTAGCCATGTGTACTGAGTGCAAATATCCCTTATAATTAATAATATATCACGGAAAGTAATTTATAGACTGCCTTTTTTTGGGAATGATGGGTTTTTGGTGCGTGCGCGGAGCTTACGCACCCTACGAGTACCAGAACGATTCAATTTTATCGGCGATTGTTTTGGCTTCTTGTTCTATATTTTGATCATTTTCTGTGTGAATTAATACCGTTACATGACCTAATTTGCGACCGGGACGAGAGGCGGTTTTTCCATACCAACGAATAAAAGTATTAGGAATTTCAGCGATTTTTTGGCGTTTTTGAGAATAGTCACTATTAGCGGTTTCAAAGCCTAATAAATTCACCATCACCGCCCCACTACAGTTTAAAGCGGTATTGCCTAATGGTAAACCACTCACCGCTCTTAAATGTTGTTTAAATTGGGAAGTTTCACAAGCATCTAAACTAAAATGACCGGAATTATGGGTGCGGGGTGCGATTTCATTCACTAATAGTTCTCCTTCGGATGTTAAGAATAATTCTATCCCAAATACACCAATTACTTGTAAACTATTGAGTAGGGTTTTTGCGATCGCTTCTATCTGTTCGGATAGAGTTTTATTAATATTAGCAGGGACGATAACCCGATGACAAACTTGGTTTTTCTGCACCGTTTCAACTATTGGATAAACGACCACCTCTCCGGTAACAGAACGCGCCGCAATAACCGCTAATTCCCGTTCAAAGGGAACAAATTTTTGTAATAACATCGGAGGATAGTTGAATTTTGCCCATGTTTGAGATAATTCCTCTGGATTTTTAATTATAAAGGTTCCCTGTCCATCGTATCCATAACGACAGGCTTTTAAAACAACAGGATAACCGAGATTATGATCAATTGTTTGATTGTTTTCAGCCGTTAACAGTTGAAAAGCAGGGACAGGTAAACCGATTTTTTCTAAATAACTCAATTGATCATATTTATCTAATAATAAGGATAAAGCTTGTAAGCGAGGACGAAAACAAGCCCCCTGTTCTGCGAGTTTAGATAAGGCGTTTAAATCAACAAATTCATTTTCAAAAGTAATAACATCGCAACGAGTCGCTAATTTTGCGGTGGCTGTTGCGTCATCAATAGCGGCTAAAATTGTTTCGGATGCAAAAGCAACAGCAGGGTCAGTGGTGTGGGGGGTTTGAACAAATAAAGAAACCCCTAAAGATGCGGCTTCCATTCCCATCATCCAAGCGAGTTGTCCCCCTCCAATGACACCAATTTTTGTCAGGGTTTGCGGTTGAATTGTGGGAGTTGATAGGGTGTTCATTTTATGAAATAATCTCAACTTTATTGATTTTAACTTATTTTTTGCCCAAAAGAAACCGGGTTTTTATAAATATATTTTGAGAAAATCCCGGTTTCTGGCTCACTTAAGACTTGAATAGGGAGAGTTGGATATAGTCTGGCGTGAATAGAAAAGGAGCGGGAGTAGGTGTATTTTCATGAGAAATAACCTCTAATTTACCCGGATATTGACCTTCTAATTTTAACCAATGGTGAAAGATTTGTTCTCGGTTATCTTGGGGATCAACAACCTGATAAACTCGGACTCGTTTTTTTCCTAAACTTTGCACTCGGACACAGGTTAAACGATAGCCAATTTTATCTAAAAAACGCTGTACAATTGTAATCGGACTAGAATTTTTAGCCAGTCCTATTCCGATAATGGTTTTGATAGCATTTCGATCTTGTAGAGCAATTTCAGCAATGGTTTGTAAGTCCATATCGGTATTTTTTAAGTCCCGTTCTGGATTTTTCAGTAAAGCGGGAATCCCTAATAATTCCATAATACCAATAATTGCTCCCAACTGAGAACGGTTAAAATCAGGGGCAAAAATATTACCCTGTCCTTGTTCCATTAACCGTCTTGCCATTAACGCATCTCGACCTATTAAATAGGGCCGACCAACGGTTAAGAAATAATGAATCCTGAGTTGTTCGTACCATCCTTGATCATCTTTATTAATTAAATCAGAAGTGACAGCAACCCCATAGCGTAATTTTAACTCGTATTTATGGATAGCACGACGTTCTTCAGGGGTTTTTGCTAATTGCTTTTGCAGATAATAATATTGGCACTCGCTTAAGTCTTGAGAATTAATCACGGCTAAACATTCCGCTTGATAATTCTGATCTTTTACCGCTAAAATCAGTTCATTTAGACTGGGACGTTCGGAATTATTGGGTTTAAATTTTTGGGTTGATTTAATAGCATTTTTAGGTTTTTTTGTAGTTTCAGGAATCTCAATAATCTGATGACCTTCTGCTATTAATCCTGCTAAAATTGTCTCCCGATAATGATCCATTCCGGCATTAAATCGGACTGCCATTTTTGCCCAACAGACTAAAGATTCGGCTTGAAATCCCATTTCTAAATCATCTAATCCGGCAAAATCCGATTGTTGCAATAGCCGAATATTTAAACGAGTTAATCGTTGTCCACTACCGAGTAAAGAACTCATAGAAGTTGACCCATTTCCGACTTGATTAAATCCTCGGTTTGCTATCCAAATAAATCGGGGAATATTATCTCGAATTCGTCCCAAGGCTTGACGGACAGAATTTTCCGCTTGAATCCCTTGAAATATGCCCCAAACTGAGGTAAAATGATTTTTAATTTCAATACTAACCCCAGTTTCAATCGAGGGAGACACTAACACAATATCATAGAATTTTAGCACTTGATTAAAGTTTGTAATTGAACCATAAGCGGGATGAGTGGGATCAGCTAAGGATTCTGAATCAATTCTCAAAATTGAACGTTCTGGAAATTGTGTTTTTAAATAGGTTTCTAGGGTACGAGTTCCCCATTGACTGGCTAATTTTTGGGCAGATAAACAAACAAAAGGTTTCCCCCCTTCTGCAATATGTTGTTCTAAGTCTTTCACCAGTTGGTCAGGGGTATTTCCTAAATAGTTATAAATTGTCTCAGCTTCATCGCGTGAAGGTTGCCATTCATTGTGAATTACAAAAGGTTGGAGAGAAACCCCAGATAAGCGGGTTAAATAATCAATAGATGTATCACTTAAATCGGCATCAGAAATAACAACTTGACCGTTTCCACCTAAAACATTTTGCATTAAAATTTTTAAGGATTTAAGAATAGAAACCCGATGGTTTTGACAGGTTTCGGAGTTTAATCCATGCCATAATACTTGCTCGACTTCATCTAAAATTACAAGTCCATTTGACCAGTCTTGGGCTTCAAATTTAACCCTAGAATTTGGATGTAATGAATCAATACATAATCCATATCCTAAAGCAGAATTTTGGTGTTGAATTGCTGATTTCATGTATTGTAATCCAAACCGTTGACATAAGGCTTCAATGAGTCGAACTCGATGACCAATCACTAAAACCCATTGTCCTCGTTCAATTGCCTCTTTAACTATGGTTTCTAATACTTTTGTTTTTCCGGTTCCTTTAGGAGATTTAATAGCGATTAATTTGGCAGATTCAGGTATGTTTATCGGGGATAAATAGCGACTTTTGAGATTGATATTTACAGGATAGGTTAAGCGATTATAGGAAAATGCTTTCCACATTTCTAAGGAGATCGCCGTTTGATAAGCCTGATCAAATACCGTTTGTCCTTGTTCTGCAATTAAGTCATCAACCCCTTTTCCAAGCTGAGGATTCCAGTTAACAATATAAACGGAACATCCAGCCTGTGTTAATAAATATCCAGTTTGCTGAATCGCTGAATTAACGGCTTTAATTGTTTTAGGCTTAGTATCTTGATCAAAGACCATATAAATTTTGCGATTTTCAAACGCAAACTGCTGTAACTGCTGAATTAAAGCAGGTTTAGCGATTCTATTTCCATATTGATCACGGGGAACTCGATACCCACTATGAATTCCAGGAAGTGCGATCGCAATATATCCTGCTGTTAATAATGCTCCGGCTTTTTTAGCACCTTCAGTAATACATAAAGGTAGTTCAGGATGACAAATCACCCAGCGCCAAAAACCCAAATCAGGTTGATGGGGTTGGAGATCATCAGGATTGATTTTAACGTTATATTTTTTAGCAATTCTCTCCCAAATTTTTCGGGAAATTCTTAAGGCAAAAATCCCCGTTGGTGTGTGGGGAGGATGTTCATATTTAATACATTTACGCTGATCTGAACTTAAACGAGGTTTAATAGGCTTAAAACATCCCCATAAATCAGGATTTCCGGTCAAAATATCAATTCCAGAACACCACCAACCTCCTTCATAAAGATGCTGATAACGGTTAAGAAGAGGTTGGGATATACGACCTGTATTTAATCGCGGAAGGGTATCAGCATAGAGAAGATAATCTAACGGACGATACCCATCCAGAGGAATCACGTTAAGTTGGGTGAGTTCTTCGTCAACACCACTTTCTGTCCACTCTGTTAAATAGTCCATTTCTCTCTCATTGCAACTGCGGATTTTAAGCGTAACCCTAGGATGAAAGCTTGAGTATAAAATTTTGTAAACGTTTTAACGTCAAGGGGATATCTCGTAAAAAATAAGTACAATTTACCCTAGACAGAAACAAGCTGAGGTGTTACAGTTAAAAATCATATTCCACTTCTAAAATTTCCGTATATTCAAACTCATTTGAACTTTGATGCACTAAAGGATAACGCTCTCCTCCTAATTCTATCCAATCTTCCTCACAATCATTTTTTGGAGAATTGTAGGATAAAACATACTCTCGTCCGATGCGTTTTTCCATCTCTTCTGCTACTTCTCCCCGCCATTGAGTTTTAGTGACTAAAACAATTAATTGATTCGCTAATTGCGGAATAATATTCGCAATTTGTCGCCGATAAATTTCATCTAAACTTCCAAAAGGTGAGTCCATAACAATCGGAAAGGTACTACTATCAGGGCCCATTAAAGTGTTTTTTTGACTCCATTCTCTTACTCCCTCAATAATTCCCCCAATAAACGATAAACTTAAAATCTGATTTTCCCCTGTTGAAGCGGCGACTTCCGCCTCCTCTCCGGCGGTCGTTTCCACTAACTTTAATTCATATTTTTCGGTTAATTTCGGTAAGTAAGGCGTAAAGGAAATTTGACTAAATAACTTTTGAACCCGCTTTTCTAATTGACAGCGAAACTGTTGGTCTAAACGGTCTTTTACTTCCGTTAAACGCAATATTGCATCCTGAGTTGCTGCAATTCTCCGTTGCACTAAAACTTGTTTTATTTCATTCATTTGTTGCTTATCAACTTGTCGAGACAAACTCTCAACCGTTGCTTTAAAATTCTCAATTTGTTGCTGATTTGAACCCGTTTCTCGATTCAATTCATTAATTTTGAGTTCAATTTCATCTAAGCGTTTTTGTAATTCTTGAATATTCTCATCGGGAAACTTTCTGAGTTTATTCGTAATACTATCCAGTTCATTTTCAATTCGTTGTAATTCTTCTCGATAAGTTTGAATATTCAGTTGTTGGCGATTAATTTCGTCCCAAAATTCAATCGCTTGTCTATCTAATTCATCGACTTGGGTACTTAACCGAATTGCTGTTTCATCAATATCAGCAGTTCCCGCTTGATTTAACCAATATTCTACTTGTTCACATCCCCTATCTCCAGGGATTAATTCAGACCCACAAATACAGTGCTTTTGTTCTAATAAATTTTGCACAAACTGTTTTGTAATTCCAGTATTCAACTCCCCCCGTTCTCGCATTCCTGAAAATAAAGTTCTGAATTCAGCCGTTAATTCAGAGATTAAAACAGTATAGCCTTTTGTTGAAATTCCTCGATTAATAGCAGTATGAGCTTGATGGAGTTGTTCTCGTAGTAATTGTTTTTTCCGGTCTAATTCATCGCGTAATTGTTGTAATTCCGCCGCACCACTTAACTCCATCAATCTCTCACTCAAGGTTGATTTAACCTGCTTTTGGTGCTCTAACTCTTGAGTAATTTCTGTCTGTCTTTGCAACAAACGTTCAATTTCCTGCTCCGCTTTTTTCTTCTCCTGTAAATACTTTTTAGTTTCAGGATTTCCAATCATTCCTAAATCAGTTTCTAAGGATTTTTTGGCTTCTCCTAAATGTTTAATTGCTCGATTTAATACTTCCACCCCTAATAACTCTTTTGTCGCATCAGCAATTTCTAGTTTGCGTTCATCTCTAACAATCTGCTCAATTCGTTCTCCATCAAAAAAGAAATATTGATGTAAACTTAAGGGTAAAATTCGATTAATAATTTCTTCAGGAGGGTGAGGAGGAATTCCCCAGCGTCCATCATCTCCCGCCACTTGCATCGATAATTCACTGCGACCGTGTTCTATCTCACTACCATTTTTATAAGCTCGACAAATCCGTTTGACTGAATATCGTTTATGATCATGTTCAAAGATTAATTCTACCCAACATCCTATTGCTTTTCCGGGTTCCGATTCATTCAAAGCTCGTTTATTAACTAAATGTTCAGAAATAGCAAAGGCGGCACTAAATTTTTCATACAAAACCCAAGTAAAGGCATTCATTAATGTGGTTTTTCCCGCCCCATTATTGCCATGAATAACCGTTGTATTTCTTTCCCCATAACCCAAAGTAATTTCGGGAGTTTTCCCATAAAATTGCCGAAAATTACAGAGTTGAATAGAAATTAATCTCATTTCACCACATCCTTAATAATTTTGAGAATATCATCATTAATATTTCGCGGATTTTTCATATATAATTTATCTCGTTCTGCTTGTAAAACCCGTTCAATAATTTCTTGCACTTCTGGAGAAGCATTGGTAATCGGGTCTTGAGCCTCTTTCGGATTAATATTATCCCCATAACTAGATTTTTTTTCAGCAAAAACATTAGCAATCGCCGTAATCAAACTTTCAGAATATTTAAACATTTTAATTATCCCCGTAGGATGGCAATCGCCACTATACTCAATATTACAAGATTTTGTCAATTTTGAAAATATAGCAATCAGCAAGAAGCCTGTTTACAACTTCATTTGTGTCTTTGTGTCTTTGTGGTTAAATTAGACCTGACCCTTCTCAATATCCCAGCACCCAATAGCATCAACCCTAAATAGGATTATAAATCTAATAACCCATATCGTTTTTGTAACTGAAGTAATTTTAATCTCGCCTCCCCAGCATTATCGGCTAAATTGGCAAATTCTAAAAACCGTTTTAACTCTTTTCTTAATAAATTGCGTTCAACTTCTAAGGTATTTCGCTCTAAATCTGGAGGTAAAACAATCATATCAAATAACGTTGCTCGTTCTTTCCCTGGATGGGGTCTTAAAATTCTACCCCGTCGTTGAATAAATTGTCGAGGATTACAACTACTGGCTAAAATTACGGCATTTTGAATCGCTGGAATATCAACGCCTTCATCTAAACAGCGAATTGCAACTAATCCTTGTAATTCTCCTTGTTCAAATTGTTGACGTAATTTTTCCCGTTCAATTAACGGCGTTTCTGCGGTATAAGTATTCACCCGATAGCCTAATTCTGACCCTAATAATTCAACAGTTGCTTCTAATTGTCGAGGAGAATAATCCTCTAAGGTTTCTACACTTCCATCCCCACAATAAAATAAAGTATGAGTTGTTTGTAACCGGGTTTTCATTAACTGGCGTAACGCATCTAATTTATTAGTTGCTGATGCAATTAATCGAGATCTTTGAATTAATAAAGCTGTAATGGTTTCGTTATTTTCCCAGTTTTTATTATCTTCCATTAACGCCCAACCAATCCGAGTAGTTAATCGATGATAAGCTCGACTTTCTGCTTCCGTTAATTCGACTAAAATCGGATAATATAAATACCGAACTAATGCGCCTTGACGAATTGCTTCTGCTAGAGTTAATTCCGGTTGTAAAACAGGCCCAAAATAGTTTAAAATCGCATCGGTTCCACTGTCATCAAAATGCCGTTCAGGAGTCGCAGAAAGGGCTAATCTTAAGCCAATATTTCGAGGTAAACTTTCCTCTAACCGAGGACTCCCTAAATTATGGGCTTCATCTCCCACCATTAACGTTTTTTCGGGAAAATAACGGATTTGAGATTGAAATCCTTCTGAAATTAATGTAGAATTAGTGGTAATAATTGTTAAAAACGGTTGATATCCGGCTCTTAATTGATATAATTCATTAGATAACTGTCGTTGCCAATACTGCACACTTTCAAAGGCTAAAATCGGGTTAAAATTAAATTTTTCCGCCTCTTTTGCCCATTGGGTAACTAAATGGCGATAGGGACAAACAATAATTAACGCTTGTAAACCAATTTTCTGATATAATTCAGTGGCGATCGCTAAAGCTGTAATGGTTTTACCGCTTCCTGTTGCCATTTTTAACGTTCCCCGCCCCCGATTCGCAAACCAGTTATTAACTGCTTGCTGTTGATAGGCTCGTAGATGCAATGAAGGTGGAATTTGAGGAATACAGTTATCAGTCATCAGTTAACAGTTATCAGTTAACAGTTATCAGTTATCAGTGTAAGAGTTAATAATTAACAGTTAATTTATTAACTCTTGATATTATTAAAACACTCAAAAAATCAATCACCATTGCCTATTGCAAGACTGCCTAATTACCCTTCCCAATCAGGACAAGTTTCCGTTTCAGCCCCTGTTGGGTGCATTCCACAAACTAATAAATTTCCTCCATAAACTTGTCCGTGATAATGTTGGCATCCTCGACAAGCCGGGTGTTCTGTTTCTGTCGGTTGAACATAAGTGACAAAGGGATCAAAATGTTCTCCCTCGATATCCAAATCCAGATCAAAATAAATATCAATAATCGGTTCAAAGATATCATTGATACATTCATCAAGTTCAGGAAGAATTTTATTTTGTACCTCATCGGTCATTTCTTCCGAGATCTTGGTGAGTTCGCCCAACATTTCGTTAAATTCTTCAGTCACGTCTGTAAAAAACTTCTCCATGTCCGAAACTGCTGTTTCAATTGCTTCTACAATACTTTTTGACCACTCTTCCATGGGACTGATAACCCGTTATCTGAATAAACTTTATAAAATATAGCAAAAAATAGCTACACTAGAATTCTAGTATAGCGCGAATTAGTTAACGATTAACCGGGAATTTTTTTGCCGGGTTGACCCCGATTATCCCTTGGCTATTGCTGTAAACGACGCAACTCGTCTTGTAAATCCTGTACCTGTTTTCTTAACTGATCAACACCATCATCCGCCTTAGCAGAGTCATCATCATCTAAAATTTCAATTCGGCGCGGTTCAGGCTTTTGGGATGAAGTCGGAGGTTCGTTCGTCGGTTGTTGAACTTGCTGAATTGTATCTTCCACAAAACGACGCGCTTCTTCAGTTGTCATTTCGCCCCGTTTAACTAGCTCATCGGCTAATTTTTGGGCATCTGTGCGTAATTCTGCTAGGGTTTTACTGGCTTTTTCTCCAGCATAGGAGGCTAAACCCACCCCCAAATAAACGGCTTTTTGGAAAAGATCTCCGAAACCCGGCATAACCACTCCAGCTTTCTAAAAGAAATATTACTAATTACAGATTCAATAAAATCGTGTAAAAAAAGTGACCCGGAGTTTACGCCTATCAGAAGCATCCCGTATTGCTGCCACCTTCCGGTTCTGACAAGGTTTGGGCGTTCTAATCGCATAAGTCCAGGTCATTTATTAGTATAACACAGTTTTTTATTCTGCAACCAAACACCATTGATAAAGTTCGTAGGTCACACAGCCATTCTGAATCAAAGGGTCTTCCGCAACAATTTTTTCCGCTTCCGCCAAGGACTCAGCTTGAAAAATCAACATCCCTCCCCCTCGATGAGCCCAATAGCCACTCCGAGCTTGATGACCTTTGGCAATTAATTCCTTAACTTGACACTCCCTGCGCTCTCTGCGGCAGGGATTCTACATTCTACGTCAGAATTTGCTCTAACAGGCTTTCACCAATTAGAGTAGAGACTCCAACTCCTGTAGCGTTAATTCGGGAATGCCCTTCCCTATTTTTAGCTGAATTCAAAATATTTTTAGCAGCGTTTATATCTCTATGAAGTTCGCACCCGCAACGACAAATATGGGTGCGAGTTGATAGAGATTTTTTAACGATTACCCCACAATTACTGCATTTTTGCGAAGTGTAATGGGGTGGAACAGCAATCGCTAATTTATCAAATTTAGCCGCAAAATATTCTATCCATTGTCGAAACAAATACCATCCTGCATCACTAATTGACTTAGCTAAACAGTGGTTTTTAACCAGATTTCTAACACTTAAATCTTCGTAGACGACTACATCGTTTGATGTGCATACGTTACGCGCAATTCTCTTGGCGTGTTCATTCCGTTGTCTACTTACTTTTAAGTGTTTTTTGGCGTAAATTTTTCTGGCTTTCCGTCTTCCCGATGAACCTTTAACCTTTTTGTAAATTTCTCTCTGAGATTTTTTAATAGAGTTTTCTGCTTTCTGGTGAAACTTAGGATTGGGTTCTTGATACCCGTTAGAATCTGTATAGAAAGATTCTATGCCAACATCAAGTCCAATTTCCTTTCCAGTTTTCGGTTGAACATCGGTGACGGCAATATTAAGACAGAACTGGCAGTAATATCCATCAGCACGACGGAGAAGTCTAACTCGTTTAATAGACTTAACTGGGTATTGATGGATATCCCATTTTCCCAGAAGTTTAAGCTCACTAATCCCTTTTTTGTCAGTTATCGTGATTCGTCTTTTAGTTGGATTAAGCACCCAACCCGACGTTTTATATTCAACAGAACGGCAATCTTTCTGGAAACGAGGATATCCTTTCTTTCCAGTTTTTTTGGATTTACAATTTTCGTAAAAACGAGAAATTGCCAACCATGCTCGTTCCGTAGCAGCTTGTACTGCCATTGAGTTTAAGTCTTTGACAAAAGTGAACTCCGAACGAAGTTCTGTAGAATACTTATTTAAAGCAAATCGATCAATTTTGGTATCTTTAGGTGCGTCCATCCAGTAACGAATTGACTTGTTTCTGATGAACTGTACCGTTTTAATCGCTTCATCAATCGCTCTGCACTGATGGGGCTTTGCTTTAACTTTGTATTCGAGAACTATCATTGATTCGACCTCTCAATGGGTTGTTTGCTTGCTACTATCAACCTTAACACAGTAAACTGATTTTGTCGATTAAAACAAGGAAACAACCAAAAATGAAGCTAAAGGCTATAGATTACAAGCATTACAACCATTCAGTCGGATTGGCTTGTGTTCATATCGTCTGGATTCCAAAAAGAAGAAAGCGTGTGCTAATTGGAGATGTAGCAACACGCTGTCGGGAGATATTTTATGAATTGGCAATTGAGAAAGAATGGGAAATTAAAGCATTAGAAATAGCTCCTGATCATATTCACTTGTTTATCTGCCATCAACCTGATTACGCCATTAGTCAGATTGTGCAAGCTTTTAAAGGGAGATCATCACGTTATTTAAGAAGAGAATTTCCTCATTTGTTAAAACTTCCTAGTCTATGGACTCGCTCATATTTTCATACTACTGCTGGTAGTGTTAGCTCTAAAGTTATTATGGAATATATTAACGATCCTCATCACAATACGCATTAACACACAGGCGCTTAAAAGCGCTGCTTGCCTTCATCCATGAGCTAAAGCTGCATGGTTTTCGGCTGCGTCAATAATAAGCAATATGGGCCGGAATAGATTGATCAAACACCGCTTTTTCTACAATTCCAGTTTCAATTTTGGCAAACCAAGGCATTACTTATCCCTCTACTTATTTGCGAACTTTAGCGGGTAATCGTTTTTGCTGAGGGGGGGTTTTGGGTTTGAGTGCGGGTCGGATGCGAGCTTGAGATCGAATCGTTTCCTGATGTTCTAAAGTATCTTCTTCAAAGTCATCCACCAGAATATCGGCTCCATTGATAATGGCTCCCAACAGTCGCGGACGATATTTTTTCGGATCTTCATCCTCAGTATCCATTAATTTGTCTGTAACTTCACCCAATAATCCCGATGCGGTATAAATTGGACGGGCGACCATCACCATGCCATCGGTGTAGGGCTCCAAGGTTAAAACATCATTATTGCCGTTTAACGCCGGACTATCCACCACTACAAAATCAAACCGATAGCGGACTTCTTCTAATAGACGCCGCAATTCACTCGATTCTAAAATCGTGGCGGGTTGACGCATTGGCCCAGGAGAGGGAATCACATACAAGTTACTCACATCAGGAACTAAACGAATACAACCATATAAATCCCCATAATATTGTAAGGGTTCAATCAAACTTTGAGGGTCAAGAGTTAATCCTAAAGATTCGACTTGAGAAGGCGATCGCAAATCTGCTTCAATTAATAACGTGCGCTTACCACTACGAGCCGCAGCGATCGCTAAATTATACGCACTTAAAGTTTTTCCTTCTGAATTTCCTACACTGGTAATTAAAATAACCTTCGGAGATTTATTTCCCACCCGTTGTAAATTAGTCCGAACTTTTTCATAAAATTCCAAATAAGCCGAATGGGGTTTTAATAATAAAGGAAATTCATAATCATCTGAGTATAAAAACACCGTTGGCACCACCCCTAAAAGGGGAACTTCTCGTTCTTTAAAAGCCCCCTCAATTTCTTCCCAGGTATAGAATTTTCCACTCAGCATTCCTAATACAAAAATAATCACCGCCCCGCCTAAAATGCCTCCCAGTCCGCCCATAGCCAAAATTAAAGCCATACTCATTGCTTTTGGGGTTTCCACATCAGGAGCTTCCGCTTCTTTGGCAATAGCTAAACTGCTGGTTGTTTCCGCTTCGGCGGCTTGAGCATCCACTAACTTCGCCTGCATTTGATCATACAATGCCTTTTTATAAGCCACCTGCTGTTCTAGGCGTTGTTTTTCCATTTGTTTATTAGGAATTGTAGCATAATTCTGCTTCAAATCTTCTCCGGTTTTTTTCGATCCTTCTAATTGTTGTTCTAAACTTTCCTTTTGACTTTTCAAGGTAATTAAATTTTGAGCTAATTGTTGGCGAGTGGGATCAAGAGATGAATCAACTCGAATTTGATCCACTTGACGCAAAGGTGCGGCAATTCCATCTCCTCCTAACACTTCCGAGGCGCGTTCTTGTAACTGTTGTTCGGCGGCTTGTTGACGTTTAACTAATTCTGCCACAAAGGGATGTTGATCTCGATAATCCTTGCGTAAAACCGCTAATTGTGATTCAATTTCATACAATTGAACCCGCAATTGAGCAATAATTGGATCAGCCGCTAACGCTTGGGAAACAAAGGCTTGATCAGCATTTAAACCCAATTGAGATTCTAAACTTGCCAGTTGAGCATTCAGAGCTTCCAACTGTAATTTCAGGTCTTTTTGCTGTTGTTCATTGCCTAAAATTGCTGCGGGTAACGAACCATTTTCTAAACTTAAAATGGTAGCTCCTTCCCGTTTATCATAATTTTCTAACTCTTTTTCTACCTGTCTGAGTTCTCCTTCGACTGGTTTTAATCGTTCTTGAATTAGAGTAATAATACTATTCAATTGTTGGGTATTAATTACACGGCTTTGTTCCTGCATTTTTTGCATGACGGTATTTACAACCATTACCGCCCGTTCTCGATTCGGATCTTGAAAAGAAACAGTGATTTTCATCGGCGTTCCAGGGCCGTCTTTGGATGCAGAAACTGCGGGTTCTAATTTAATTGATAATTTTTTTTTCAGATCAGTGGGTACAATATTAAATTGTTTGACAATTGGTTCCAAAACACTGGCAGGGACTAACATTTCCAGGGAGAGTTGTTGTCCTTGTTGTTGAATAACCTCACCCGTTTTAGAAAAAATTACCGGACTATTTTGACTCGTCATTAAACCCGTTGCTTTATAGGGAGGAGTGACAGGTGCTTCCATCAACATTGCTACGGCTCCAGAGGCTCCTAACGCCACCATAAACGTAGCAAAACCCGCCCATTTATACTTTTCAAATGCAATTAAATATCGTTTAACTATCGGTAAAGTCATAATTAATTGTTGACGGTTGGCTGTTAACTACTAATGATTTATTTATTATTACTACTGCCACTTCCAGAGGAATTTGGACTAAACAAATTTTCTACCCCGCCCTGTAATTGTTGGAAAAATAGGAGAAATCCGAGAATATCGCGGAAAGGTTGAGTAAAAGTATTTAAAACATAACTGATCTGAGCGACTAAATTCCGATTAACAACAATCACATCATTATCTTGTAACAAAACATTATCCGTTGCATCACCCGCTAATACATTTTTTCCATTCAAAATCTGTCTTGTGGGTTTCCCTGTTTCTGGATCATAACGAATTAAAGCTATTTCCTGCAAATCTGCTAAATTCAAAGGAACGGAGTTCAACACATCAATAAAACTACTCCCATTCGCTAACACCACCGCACCCACTGCATTGATCGGATAACTCAAAATTCTCACCGTAATTTGAGGACTCGCTAAGGTTGATGTCGCAATCAAACGTTGATCATAACCCTCCTGTTCATCCGGTTGCAGTTTGGGGATAATAATCGCATCTCCATTCTGTAAAGACACATTGGGTAAAGCCGTGGCTTCCTGAATGGGAGTATACAAATCCACAATATCCTCCACTAAGCGACCATCCACAGTAATCCGACAAATCAAAACTGACCGTAAATCCGACGTGATTCTAGCACCCCCAGCGGCTTGGATAGCCGTTGTGACTTGTCCGCTTCCAGGAGGAAGTTGATAAAATCCGGGTCGGGTGACATCTCCGACAATCGTTATACTCACAGCCGTTGGGGCGGCGGCCAAACTATAGGTTTCTAAAATATTTCGGGTTGGCCCTTGATAGGCCCGAACCTGTTGGGAGGGAACCACAATCACATCCCCATCTTCGAGTAACACATCCACAGGTCTAACCCCCAGCAACAACGGAGTTAACAAATCCACTTCTGTTTCCACTACCTGATTATTAGCTAAGGTGCGCCGAATTTTAACTATCCGCAAATCGGCTGCTGTTGTAGTTCCTAGGGCTGTTGTCAAAGCAATGGGGAGTTCAGGACTTGCTAAAGGGTAAAATCCGGGTCTGGCGACTTCCCCTGTAATCGTGACTCGCACGGGACGCTGCGTTAATAAGGAGATATTAACCTGGGGATTTTTTACATAAGGATTTAAACGGTTATTAATAATTCCTTGTACCTGTTCCAGGGTTAAATCTTGAACCCGAATCGCCCCAATTAAAGGTAGTAGAATTGCACCATCGGGAGTCACTGTTGTGGTCGGAACACTTAAATCATTAGAGCGTTGGCTATTAATAAACACATCAATATAAAGTTGATCTCCAGGGCCAAGACGGTAATTCGCCCCGCGATTTTCACTCAAACGTTTGAAATAAATATTATCAATTGGAGGTGGAAGGGCTCCAGAACGATCTAAGACCGGATTTCCGGCTCGTTCAAATAGTTGTATGAGTTGCGGCCAGGTGGGTTGAGGAAAGGTAGGCGGTTGCAGTTGCGCCCCCGGATATTGTTGACTGGCGACTTCCTGGGGAATTACACATCTTTCTGGAAGGGTTACAGTTTGGGCTAAAACCCGTTGTTGGGCAGAAAATCCCCACAATAACGCTGAAACCGATACCATCCAACTCGTCGAGTACAGACTGGCTAAAAATAGGGAAGCCGATGTCTTGGCGTAACGTTGATTCATCATCGAAGACAATAGGAAACACAGAACAAGGAATAGGTTATTTGTAGATCACACCCCGATGGCTCAACCCACTCCTCCTGACTCATTCCTTAACTTAAGGAATTGTGGAAACTAAGGCTTCTGCCATTAAAGAAGCTTGTATACTTTCACCCAGGGAGGTCGCCACAGGCCAGACGTCTTGAATATTACCCAAGGGTTTAATCGGAATCAAAAGACAGACCGCCACCCAGGGAGCGCGATTTCGACTGAGTTGAGCCCAACGATCAGCCCAAAACCAATGACTCAGTGCTGGATGTCCACCGTTTGGCCAAGCGTACCAGCGAGCAACGGCATAGGTTTGGGTTGCAGTCCAAGCTTTAAAAAATTGGACTTCAACTTCAACGGGGTCTAAGTCCTCAGAGGTGGATTTTACAGAAAAGCGATCGCGTTGATACTCATCGGTTTTCCACCCTAGAAATCCGTTAATATCCATCCAGTCAAGTTGGGGCTGATCTTTATAGTAATTTTGGGTTAATAACAGCACTGTTGCAGTTTGGTTGTCTCGTTTTACCTCTTGTTGTAACCACTGTTTATTTCCAATTTGGAGTGATTGAATTTTAACCGTTTGCCATCCCGGAAGAGTTAAACCTTCTTTTCTAATCGTTTGCAGTTGGGGTAGGGTTTTGAGTTGTGGCATATCGAGCCATGACCATTTTTGGCTGATGTAGCCTGGAAGTGCAGCACCAATTAATAATATCGTCATCAAGATGACAATAATAATTTTAGATTGTTGCTGTCGCAGTTTCAGCGATAAAATCATATCGGTAATGAGGGAACAGGGAACAGGGAACAGGGAACAGGGAATTGAGCTTATGGAATCGAGAAGCGACATAAGAGATAAGCCAACTGTTCACCCGCAATAACTACGATTCGGAATCAATGGCAGTATAATGTTGTAATCCATTAATTAATACCACTAATAAACCCAGCATACACGCTGAATATAAATCTCCTCCCCAACCTTCATGCAGCCATGAGAATAACCCATTTTGACCCGTTCCATGAAACAGTGCTAACAGGGTGTTGCGAATAATATTAGCAACAATGCTGATTAAAGCCGCACTCACTAAGAAAAAAATACTGAGATTTCTGTTAGCCAAAAGTCCCGTCCAATACAGTAACATTAATCCCACATAGAGACTGGTAAATAACATTTTTAACCCCGCACAGTGGGGGGCTACTTCAACAATCTGATCATTCACAAACAGATAAATTTGTTCTACGCTAACATCTAAATTAAATTGGGTGAGAACAAATCCGGCAACCTGAGCAATAAATTTCTGCAAGGGTAATGCGAAGGGTTCTATTAAATAGGGTAAATGATTGGGTGTTGCCAGTAAGACAAAAATCAAGGCTATTCCCATTAATTTTAAACCGGAAATTCCCTTAAAATGGATACAAAGTCCGGTCAACATTAAAGGAAATGAAAGATTAACTAAATCCCCTAAACCACTCCAATAAAAAATACTAGCAATTACCAGTAATACCAGCCCTAATGGATGGTTCATATTCGGTAACTCTTTCCATTGCTGCCGTTTTGTCCAAACAATATAAGCTGCAAAGGGTAAACCAATTAAACCATGACTAAAATATTCATGCTCGATGCCAATATTTTTATTGAGCCAGCCATCGTACCAATGAATTAAAAGCGGTGCATACAACAACACCATCAATAAAACAATAATCCAATTTAATAAATATTGTTCAATGGCGATCGGAATTTTACGATTGAGTTGCATAATTAGTGTTGACGGTTGACGGTTGACGGTTGACGGTTGACTGTTCCTCTCCTCCTGCTCCCCCTGCTTCCCCTGCTCCCCTACGCACCAATAGCAGACTGAATGGCGGTAAAGACGTGATTAATTTGGTTGGTTGTTACCCCTGGATACATCGGTAAGGATAAAATTTGTTGACTTAATTTTTCCGTTTGGGGGAAGTTCCCTTCTTTGTAGCCTAAATTTTGATAAGCGGGTTGAAGATGGCAAGGAATAGGATAATGAATCCCAACTTGTATTCCCTGTTCCGTGAGTTTATCTTTGAGGGTATCGCGGTCAATGGCACATTCCTCCGTTACACGAATAACATAAAGATGGTAAACATGACCATCCGCACTCTGATTTTCAATCGGAATAATACCCTTTTCTCGGAGTAACAGAAGAGACGCATCGTATTTTTCCGCCACAAAATTGCGATCGCGGTTCCAAGTATTCAAATGGGGTAACTTAACATTCAGAATAGCAGCTTGTAAACTATCGAGACGGCTATTCGTTCCCTGTTCGGTATGCAAGTATTTTTGAGGAGCACCATAATTTCTTAAACACCGGAGATTTTGAGCAACAGTTTCATTCTGGGTAACAACTATTCCCCCATCCCCAAAACAACCTAAATTTTTACTGGGATAAAAACTAAACGCTGCGGCTAACCCAATACTTCCCGCACAATAACTTTCTCGCTCGGCTAAGTGCGCCTGGGCTGCATCTTCAAAAATAATTAAATTATGGGCTTTCGCAAAAGCAAAGAGTTGATGAGGGGAAACCATTTGGCCATAGAGATGTACCGGAATAATGGCTTTGGTTTTTTGAGTAACAACTTGAGCCGCTTGATTGAGATCAATTAAAGCCATACAGGGATCACAATCAACTAATACCGGAGTGGCCCCGGCGTGTAATACTCCTATCAGTGTAGCAATAAAGGTATTGGCTGGCACGAGAACTTCATCTCCCGGTTGAATTCCACAGGCTTGTAAACCGAGAGCGATCGCATCCGTTCCACAAGCCACTCCCACCCCATACCGAACCCCACAAGCTTTAGCAAAGCCGATTTCAAATTCGGTTACAGCGTGACCTAAAATAAAGTCGCCCTTATCAATCACAGCCTGGAGCGCGGCTTGAATTTCAGGTTTAAGGGGATCGTGGATTAAACTCAAATCTACAAAGGGAACAGGAGTTAGGGTGCTAGTCATATCAACCATCAGCATATATTGGCAAGACCAGCATAACTTAGGGTGTTGGCTGTTGACAGTTGATTGTTGACTGTTGGCTGTTGACTGTTGACTGTTAGCGAGCGAGGACGCTTCCCCTGCTTCCCTGCTCTAGGAGTCAAAAGGAATAGAAATTAATAGGAATAAATCTGTCAAGAGGATGGTAACAAAACTTAGCTAAATTAGAAATAATTTGTTACATTCAAGGGAACTTGAACGCCAAATTTAACGGATATTTAATTATGTTTTCTCGATTCATTCCGAAACCTCCTCCTCTAGCAGCAAAAGCGCGTGTTTATGACCTCAAAACCCGTTTGGACTGGGGCGAACCTGCATTAACTATTATTGATGTCCGTGACTTAAATAGCTTCAATCACTGCCATATTCAAGGCGCAATTCGTATGCCTCTTGATAGTCTTCCCGAACAGGTTTTGTCGAATTTAGAACTGAACCGTGATATTTATATTTACGGCGAAAGTGATGAAAAAACGGCTGAAGCCGCAGCAAAACTTCGTGAAGTTGGATTTAAAAAAGTTGCTGAACTCATCGGAGGTTTAGCAGGATGGCAAGCCGTTGGTTATCCGGTAGAAGCAATTAGTGCAGTTGTTGGTTGACAATTGTAAATGAATCTATTTTTTGTTGGGCTTTATCCCTCTGAATTTTGGGGATAAAGCCCAACAACGAAGTTTTTGAAATTAATAATAATTCTGTTTTTTTAGGGCTTTTTTCCTGGGTTTATAAATATTCAATCTTCAACTGACTCAACGTGGCGAACATTGAAAGGGTATGATTTGGACGTCCTGACCCCAACAGGGCGAAACTTTCGATAGAATTGTTGTGGTAAAATTCAGAATAGAATCCACAAAATCTGAAATATGAGGGTCTGGTTAGCTGTAGGGGTTTGGAAACCAAATCCGTTGCCAGGGGTTAAAAAGCACGAAAACGACTAACTCAGTTCGTCCAGTCTTAAGCCAACCCATAAGGCCCTTCATCGTCTACACTTAATCTCGATAACAAGGGAAACCAGGAAAACTATGCCGCAATTGAATCTGACTGATCCCAATGTCAACGGGAATCTCCAATCTACATCCCCTCCCGTTACAGGCGATCGCACCCCTTCCCAACAGCACGGTGATCATCGGGATCAAGCCTCAGACCATAAGGTAGTTCAAGCCATTCAACCACTCGAACTCGATTTAGACGCTGTGAATCAGCAATTGGCTGATGCGGATGGTCTTAATGTTGTCCAGTGGGCAGCCGAAGCCTTTGGGGAGGGTTTGGTGATGAGTACCAGCTTTGGAATTCAATCGGCGGTGATGCTGCATTTAGTGACTCGTGTTGTTCCTAATATTCCGATTGTTTGGGTTGATACGGGTTATTTACCCACAGAAACTTATATTTTTGCTGAAGAGTTAACACAACGCCTCAATTTGAATTTAAAAGTCTATCAATCTCCCATCAGTCCGGCGCGAATGGAAGCTTTACATGGCCGATTATGGGAAAAAAATGACGTCGAAGCCTTAAACTATTACGATAAAATTCGCAAAGTTGAACCGATGCAACGGGCTTTACAAGAATTAAACGCAACGGCTTGGTTAGCAGGATTACGCGCAGATCAAACCCATCATCGCAAAACCTTAAATCGAGTCATTAAACAGTCGGGGCGATACAAAGTTCATCCGATTCTCTCTTGGAATTCTAGGGATATTTATCAATATTTAACGGCCCATGATTTACCCTACCATCCCTATTTTGATCTGGGTTATACGACCGTCGGAGATTGGCATTCTAGCCGTCCATTAATGGCAACAGATGAAAATGAACGGGATACTCGTTTCCAAGGTTTAAAACAAGAATGTGGTTTACATTTACCTCAAACGGAAGAAGAAGCCAAAAGTTTGGATTCTTCTTCATTGTAATTTGAGCATTTAATTGGGTTGGGAAGCGATCGCTTTGATGATGGTTTGATTATTTAATTGGGGTTGGGGTTGGTGCTACGGGTTGGGGATGCGATCGCACTCAATTTATATTAAAAATTTTTGATCAAATTGTAGGGTGCGTAAGCTCCGCGCACGCACCAATATTAAATCACCATCACAGAGACATTTATTATGCTCTCAATTGATTGTCAGCGNTAGCGCTACGCATTACGGTTAGGACATTTTTAAACCATGAAACCCTTTTAATTCTTCCTGTTCCCTGTTCCCTGTTCCCTGTTCCCTGTTCAAGTAGCGCTATAGCAATCATTAAGCTGTTAACCCTCTAAAACAGCTTAACAGCTTAACGATTCACTCATGACTGATAACTGATAACTGATAATTGATAACTGACAACGCCCCACGATCGAGGTAACGGGGAATCACTACTTTCTTCAGTCTGCTGAATTGGTACTAATGTGGAGTCCGTTGAACGGATGAGCATTTCACCACGTCCTAGCGCCAAGCGCCATTGGCGTCCGATTTTCCAAGCATGAAATTTGATAGCATTCCACCGAGGATTAACAGGATATCCTGCATACCCAGAACGTAAAGCAGGAATGCAAACATCATCAAGGGGAGTATACACAAATACTCCTTCAACTAATTGCACTTTTTTGAGTTTATTTTGATTTTGCTTGAACATGGGTGTCACCTCCTTTCTGTTTTATAGGGGTTTACTTGTGCAAACAGTCTGATATTCCCCTTTACCCAAGTAAAGCGGTTTTGGGTTGATTAAAATCCCTGAAAAGCACCCCTTTATTTTTGAGTGTTTCTACAGCGTTTTAAGGATGCAAAAACATGACTAATAAAGGTAAGTTGAAGTTACCTAGAGGGTATGATCTCCCCAAGATGACTGAGAATATTTGACTTTAGAGTTCGGGTATGCTTTACCCTACTTTTGGAGAGGATTTAAAAAATTTGACGTTTTGAACTTTGCTACGTCTTGAATTGCCGTTGACGATGGGTTTAAGGTTATCGTCAGCGATATATTTTTGCTAACTCTAGTTAACAAGGGAGTCTGAAAGGTCATCCCCCATACAGGGTATATCTATCTTCATCGCGCCGATGATGGATTCAGCGCTGACCCTGATTTTGTATCCTTGTATCCTTGTGCGATACTTTTGAGATCGATCACTACCCTGATATCCAGGTTTAATGTAATACTCTGGGAATTCAAACCTGCTTCATTATATCTTAAATTGTTGCAAATTAATAGCACCAATAGGAATAAACTGCTAATCTCAGGATTAACAGTTTCTAATGAATGGGATATTGAGGAAGAAGATTCCTAAGCGGTTGCTTGGGTGAGTTCTTGCCAGCGTTGATGCCACAGTTGCATTGCAGTTTCGCCTTCGGGTAAGTCGGCAAATTCTTGACTTTGTTGTTGGAGTTCGGGAGCTAACCGTTCTAAGGCATCGAAGCTATTACAATAATGTAAAATGGTTTTCCAGCTATCTCGCCATTGTTGACAGGTTTGTTGACGCTCCCGCAGGGGTCTAAGACGTTCTTCTTCTTGCGCTTGTCGTTGGACTTCCCGTTTGAATTGTTGGGATTTTTGGGCATAAGCAGAACGCCATTCTTCCAACACCAAGGGGTTATACTGCGTTTGATAGTGCTTGACTTCTAAACTCAGCATTTCCCCTAATTGCTCTAAGCTGGAGCGATCGCTACAATTTTGAATGGCATCTAACCCCGTTTCTGTCCACAGGGGTAAACGACGGTAACTCACGAAAACCGCCTTTTTGTGTTGAATTTTTACCCAAATTTGATGATGCCAGAATTCTAGGCGCTCAATGTGTCGGGGTGCGATACTGAGTAAGGTGGCAACTTCCAGCCAAACACGGGCTAGGGGCCATTGACTCGGAACAATAACTCCAGCCTTAATTAAATTCTGAGACATGGGCAAACACCTAGATTCTGGACGATAATTTTCCCAAATACTAGATATAGTGTTTTTATTGGGATTTATCCGCAATTATATCCTATATCTGGTGTTTAGTCTAGTTATTGCCGAAGAAAAAAGGAAGCTGAGGGAAGGGATCGGAAAAATTTGTAGTGTAGGATACTGCAATTTGATCAACAGCGTTGTTGACAACAGACTCTATACAATAGCAGAAGTTGACACCGTTGACAAGGTTCAAGTTTTGGACATCGAGGATTTGGTTTTTAAGAAGGATAAACCATGAAAATTAATAAAATCCATCACATTGCAATTATTTGTTCTAATTATCAAAAATCAAAGGATTTTTATGTCAATCTTTTAGGGTTTGAAATTATTGCCGAAACTTTTAGAGAAAAACGGAATTCTTATAAGTTAGATTTGCGAGTGGGAACCCAAGATCAGATAGAGCTATTTTCCTTTCCCAATCCTCCTCAACGACCCAATCAACCAGAAGCTTGTGGTTTAAGACATTTAGCTTTTGAAGTCGATAATATTGATCAAACTGTTGCTGAATTATTAGCAAAGGGAATAATAGTAGAACCCATCCGCACAGATGAAATCACAGGAAAACGATATACATTTTTTCAAGATCCAGATAATTTACCCTTAGAAATTTATCAAAAAAATATTGATTTTGTTGATTGATAAAAGATCAGTGGGTTACAGCATATTTTGAACATTAATCAATGATTGAGTTCAATATTTTCTACACCTAACCCACCTTAAAATTAATCTCGAATCACAGAAGCACTGCCGTGAGCTTGTTGCCACAGGTGATAGAGTAAAGATTCAGTGCGATCGCCTAAAACAGTCAGAAAAATTCCATTTTCACCCTCTGGATCAACGGTAATCCAAGTTCCCGTTAAACTGACTTCAATAGTTTCTGTATCCGCCACACATAACGCGATCGCT
The DNA here is from genome assembly GCF_900010725.2 of Planktothrix serta PCC 8927. Taxonomy (NCBI): domain Bacteria; kingdom Bacillati; phylum Cyanobacteriota; class Cyanophyceae; order Oscillatoriales; family Microcoleaceae; genus Planktothrix; species Planktothrix serta. The sequence goes on from NZ_LR734865.1 coordinate 128,231, forward strand.
TCTGAGCGTTGTAGACGAATAGCCGCCTCTAACATCGATAAAGTGGAGATATTGACAGGTAAAAGAAATGAGGCAGAACTCGGTTCAACGACCATTGTTTGGCCCATTCGCATTGCCAACTTTACTCGCAGCGCCACCAGTTGTTCTGGAGATTGACTCAGACGCTCGATATGAAAGGCTGTTTCGGTATAAGTTAACTTCAGCATTGATTGATCAATCCCTTTTCACAAAAGGCAAGGGTTTGTTGACGGTTGACGGTTGACGGTTGACGGTTAACTGTTAACTAACAACTGACTGCCTACCTTCCTTGCCAGAAATATTCGGCGAAAGCAACAACAGGGTGGATAGGTGCTTTGGGCTTCGTGCGTAACGGCATTCGAGCTTCTTCAGGGGTGCGACTCCCTTTAACAGTATTGCAACGTTCACAAGCCGTGACCACGTTATCCCAGGTATGAGTACCCCCACGAGAACGGGGAAAGACATGATCGATGGTTAATCGTTTGGAACTCCCGCAATATTGGCAGCATTGATGATCTCGGCGCAGAATTTCCCGACGGTTTACCGGGGGAACTTTCCAAATCCGTTCTTGACCTGCCATGGTTAAGCGAATATGTGCCGGAACGTGAAGCACGGTACTGGGAGAATGGACGAACCAGCCAGCTTCATTGGAATTGAGATCCAAAGGTTCAGCTTTTCCGGTCACTAACAACGCTATTGCCCGTTTGATATTGACTTGACTCATGGGCAAATAATTTTGGGAGAATACGACCACAGATTGCCTTAATACGTCAGTTGGGCTGGTCACGGTTTTACTCCATTTAGGCTTACTGATACACACACAAACCCCCGCCTGTTTTTCTGATCAGGAAGCGGGGGTTCAACCAAGTCCGGTTTGAGCTTGGGTGCAGGTACAGTTCATATCCATCTGTACCTCCCGCTTTGTTGATAAAACAAGGATGGTGCAATCATCAGAGGGTTAAAGTGAAATTGCTTGGATATCCTTGATTGATCTGCTTCTAATAGATCACTATAACCACTGCTTGACTGGCCCTCATTAATCGAGGTTCCGGTTTCATGATTCCGGGTGACTCCACTGAATGAGCCCGAACCCTTGAAATGATTGGAATTTTGCCAGAGTGTGGATAAGTTGATCACTTGAAACCTAAACCTCGATATATAGCAGGGAACAGGGAACAGGGAACAGGGAACAGGGAACAGGGAACAGGGAACACCGGAGGAAAAGACTTCACTGTCTAGGTTTCAGTGTCACTCTTTGTCCTAATAGGTCTGGCGACTGCTATAGATAGTTTTAATCTCACGTTATTTATACTACACTAATATTACAGAGATGTCTACCTATTCATGGAGAAAAAATTATGTATACCCTTCCTCGAACTTCAACAACGGATATGGAAGTCACAAGCATTCGCCTGGAACGGGAACTCAAAGAAAGATTAAAAGGACTAGCAAAGAACAAAGGCTATCAAGCACTGATTCGAGACATACTATGGAATTATGTCCAACAAAAATCGGGAGATTATCGACCATCGTTGACCAGAGAAGATATTCGCGCCCATATTTCCGCCATTGCTGAACAGGAGGAACGCTGTGTCTTAACCGGAACAATTATTCGACCCAAAGAGGAAATGTTTTTAGGACTCACGTTTCAAGGCGATATGGTTCCCCTTAGTTTAAACAGTTTAGATGGCTAGTTAGAAACGGTTGACGGTTGACTGTTAGCTGCGAATAGTCAACCGTCAACACCCCTGTTCCCCCTAAAATGCTAAATTGTCATGCAGGGATGAATTGATTAAAAACGGTATAGCAGTCGCTAGACCTATTAGGACAAAGACTGATGCAGCAAAGCTAAACTGTACACCTGTCTTTTCCTCCGGTGTTCCCTGTTCCCTGTTCCCTGTTCCCTGTTCCCTGCTATATGTCAGATCATCTCGGTCATATTTTAATTGTTGATGATACGCCTGATAACTTGAGGTTGTTGTCAAAAACCTTAAGTGAACAGGGCTATGAAGTTCAATGTGCGATTAATGGCAAGTTAGCGTTAATGGCGGTGAAGCATGAGCCACCGGACTTGATTTTATTAGATATTAAAATGCCCGAAATGGATGGGTATCAAGTTTGTGAAGTCTTGAAAAGTCAGGAAAAAACGGCGGGAATTCCTGTGATTTTCTTAAGTGCTTTAGATGATGTTTTTGATAAGGTTAAAGCCTTTACTGTTGGCGGAGTTGATTATATTACAAAACCGTTTCAAGTAGAAGAAGTTTTTGCTAGAATTGAAAATCAATTAACGATTCGGCGTTTACAAAAACAATTACAAGATAAAAATCTAAAATTAGAACACTTAAATCAAGAATTACAGCGTTCTAATCGAGAATTAGAAGAATTTGCTTATGTAGTTTCCCACGATTTACAGCAACCACTACAAACAATAACAGGCTTTGCAGAACTGTTATTAGCGTTGAAGTCGGAAATTAATTTAGAACAAGAAGCGGATGAGTATGTTGCCCCCATTTTAGATGAGGGGATTAGAATGCAAGAACTGATCAAGGATTTGCTAGAATATAGTCGAGTGGGAACGAAAAAACGTAAATTTGAAGCTACCGACTGTCAGGATGTTTTCAGAAAATCTTTAGCTCATCTGCATAGTGCGATTGAAGAAAGTCGTGCTATTATTACTTCTGAGCCGTTACCAACGGTGATGGCGGATCGGATTCAAATGGGGCAATTGTTTCAAAATTTAATCGGTAATGGCATTAAATATCAACGTCCTAATGTTCAGCCTAAAATAGTAATTTCAGTTCAAGAAAAGCCCCAAGAATGGCTATTTAAGGTTGAAGATAATGGGATTGGAATTAAACCCGAAAATTTTGACCGGATTTTTCAAGTGTTTCAGCGTCTTCATACCAATCAAGAATATCCGGGGACTGGGGTAGGGTTAGCAATTTGTAAAAAAATTATTGATCGTCATCGGGGAAAAATTTGGATAGAATCAGAATGGGGAATTGGAACTACATTTTATTTTACATTACCAAAATCAGATCAGGAGGATTATGATAACTCCTAACGGATCAGAAGAACAAGAAATCCCAGCTTGTCAGCAACTTGAAATAGCATTGCAAGAAAGTCAATCCCATTGGAGAGATTTATTCCATTTATCTCCCATTGGAATGGTAGAAATTTCCCTAGAGGGGAGATTTTTGGAGGTGAATGCTTCCTTTTGTAAGTTCGTGGGTTATTCTCAAGCTGAATTAATGGAATTTGAACTGAATCAAATTACCCATCCTGATGATCGAGCCATTAGTTTTCAATTTTTTAATCAGTTAATTACTCAAAAAATTCCTCAATTTCAATTAGAAAAACGCTATCTTCATAAAGAAGGATATTGGGTTTATGCGATTGTTAACGGTTATTTACGTTTAGATTCTCAGGGAAAACCCCATTCTGTTATGGGTCAAATTCAGGATATCACAGAAAGGAAGTTAGCGGAAGAAGATATTAAAAAACGAGAGGAATATTTACGGTTAATTTTGAATAATATTCCTCAACAAGTATTTTGGAAAGATACAAATTTAGTCTTTAGAGGCTGTAATAAAAATTGGGCGGAAGCGGCACAGTTTGAAAGTCAAGAGTATGTGATTGGAAAAACGGATCATGATTTATTTCCTGACCCGAAGATTGGTGATTTCTTTCGCGCACAAGATCGGCGGGTGATGGCATCAAAACAAGCGGAAATGCACTTAATTGCACCCAAACAAAAACCTTCCGCCGATGGTCGAACGTTATGGTTAGATATTAGTCGAATTCCGATGCAGGATTCTCAGGGAAATGTGATCGGAATTTTAGGAGTAATTGAAGATATTACCGAACGCAAAGAAATTGATGAAAAGTTAAGATTAACACAGTTTTCGATTGAAAAATCAAGGGATTATTTTTTATTTACCGATGGGAAAGCGCGTTTTTTTGATGTGAATCAAGCGGCTTGTAATGCTTTGGGATATTCCAGAGAAGAATTACTTCAAATGCGGGTTAAAGATATTGATCGGCAAGCACCTGATGACGCATGGCCGATTTCTTGGGAGGATTTAAAACAACAGGGTTCTTTTACGTTTGAATCTGTTCATTTAACGAAAACAGGTCAGGAAATTAGTGTTGAAATTACGTTGAGTTATTTAGAATATAATCAAAAAGAATACGGCTGTGCAATTGTTCGGGATATTTGCGATCGCAAACAAGCAGAAATCGCCTTACAACAGGCGAAAGAAGCAGCAGAAGCAGCGAATCATGCTAAAAGTGAATTTTTAGCCCGCATGAGTCATGAATTGCGAACGCCGATGAATGCTATTCTAGGATTTACGCAACTGATAGAACGGGATTTACAGCGAAATTCTCAAGTTTTATTAGCCAATCATCAAGAACATTTAGACATTATTAGTCGCAGTGGTGAACATCTGTTAAATTTAATTAATGATGTTTTAGAAATGTCTAAAATTGAAGCGGGACGAATTGTATTAAATCCGGCTAAGTTTGATTTACCACGTCTCCTTGATTGTATTAAGGATATGTTAGCCTTTAAAGCCGAATCTAAAGGTTTAGCGTTTAATATTATTGCCGATCCCAGTCTTCCTGAATATATTGAAACCGATGAAAGTAAATTACGACAGGTGTTAATTAATCTTTTGGGAAATTCGATTAAATTTACAGAAAAGGGGTCTATTACTTTAAGGGTAAAACCTTTAAATTCAAACTCATCCCCTAATCAAATTCCACTTAATTTTGAAGTTGAAGATACTGGCCCAGGAATTGCCCCCGAAGAATTAGAATTATTATTCCAACCGTTTGTACAAACTGAAACAGGGCGAAAATCTCAACAAGGAACTGGATTAGGCTTACCGATTAGTCAACAGTTTGTGAAATTAATGGGAGGAGAAATAACCGTTACCAGTGAAATCGGAAAAGGAACAAACTTTCAATTTTATATTAAAGCCAATTTAGCCAAGTTTTCAGAAAGTCGGTGTCAAGAATTAACCCGGCGAGTCATCGGGTTAGCACCGAATCAACCCCATTATCGAATTTTAGTAGTTGATGATAATTGGACAAATAGACAGTTAGTAATTAAGGTTTTAAACCCTTTGGGATTTCAATTAAAAGAAGCCGAAAATGGTCAGGAAGCGATTAGTCTTTGGGAAAGTTGGCAACCCCATTTAATCTTTATGGATATGCGAATGCCTGTGATGGATGGTTATGAAGCGACAGAATGGATTAAACAGCGTTTACAGGGTCAAGCAACGGTAATTATTGCGTTAACAGCCAGTGCTTTACAACAGGATAAATTAGTGGTTTTATCAGCAGGATGTGATGATTTTATTCGGAAACCGTTTCGGGTTGAAGTGTTATTTGAAAAAATTGCTCAACATTTAGGGGTTGATTTTATTTATGAAGAAAATGAAGTCAATTTAGAACCCCTAGAAATATCTACTTCCCCCAGAGAATTAAACCACATTGCAGAATTAACACCAGAAGTATTAGCGTTGTTACCCAAACCCCTGATTCAAGAGTTATATCAAGCGACATTAAAACTTAATTCTAAGTTAGTGGCTGAAGCTATTCAAAAGATTCCGACTGCTCAGGGGTCTATTGGTCAATTATTAACTCAATTAGCCGATGATTTTCGGTATGATGTGATTCTGGAGTTAATAAAAGCGATCGCTGAAACTGAATAGAATAGGTAACGATGGGTGTATAGCAATCTGTGTAGGATTTGTGAAAAAGTTCTGTAGGGGTGGCGTCCCTCCCAACCCTCTAACTGTCTGGGTTGGGAGGGACGCCACCCCTACAATAAAATATTACAACCTATTTAAGACTGCTATAGGTGGTCATGGGTTCTTTAATCCAGCGAATATAAAAATGTCGGAAAGTAGATTTCAAAACGCGAGGTAAACCAAAATCAATCGGGACTAAAGCATCGGGTAATTTCCAATCAGAAACTTGTAATTCTTCAGGTGTTAATAACGGAAACTGAATGTCTGTTAATTCAGGACATAATTCCAATCGTTGAGCCGCCACAATTGTCGGAATCCAACTCGGATCAACCTGAAGAATATCAACAATTGTTCTATCCAGGGAAAACACATGATCAGCAGCCGCTAAAATCCCTAATTCACGAGGTTCACCCCCACTGGGGCCATTACCTTCATGACCAATAATTGCATCTAAAATCGTTAAATTAGGATTAATCGCTCTAGCGGTTTCAACTAACATTTCTCCAAACCGATTAACATCTTTTCCCGCTTCTAAATGCCACCAAGCTTTCATTTTTCCCGGTACACAACCAAAAAGATTTTTAACCCCCATTGTCAGGGTGAGTTGAACATGGGATTTTAGTTTGGGTAAATTAATAATCACATCGGCTTCCATCGCTTCTTTACTTAACCGTAAATGATCAAAACCTTCACTAACAGTTTGATACCGTTTTCCCTGAAATTCAACAATTGGCAAATTTAACGATTCAATTAAGGGTAAATAGCCATTAGCACGGGCGACCCCCAAGGCGCTCCCAAAGGCGGGACTATCCCCTAAAAAAGGTTTTCCTCCCGCCGCAATCACCTGTTTAGCCACCGCCGCCACCAATTCCGGTCGGGTCACACATTCTTTTGTGGGACGACTTCCGGTTAATAAATTGGGTTTGAGGAGAACGCGATCGCCCGGTTTGACAAAGGCGCTCATCCCTCCCCAGGGTTCCAGTAGAGCTTCTAAGGATGTTTCTAACCGTTGAGGGTTATAGGAGTTAGTTTGAATTAAAGACACAGTGGGCATAAATCTGGAATCCTATGGGGTGATTTTAAGGTATGGAATATGATGGCAGGGGTTAATTTATTCAGTAACTTTTAAACGACCTACGGCGCCCCGATGTAGGGCTGTTACCCGTTGAGAATTCAGGAAAATTCCCTCTCCTTCTACTTCAATAAGCGGGGGTTTTAACTCGACTTTTTCTACTTTCGCCATATTAATCATGACCGTTTGATCAACCAGGTGAAAGGTCAGCCAGGCTTGATTTAAGAGTTGGGACAGTAGGGGGGCTAATTCCGCCGATGGCATAGGAATGCTAAAGGTTTCATCATGGCCATTGTCATAATAAAAGGTGATTTGCGTTGCTGTGGCCGCATTGTATTCTGCAAAAGACCCTTTGGGCATAGGTCAACTTCTCCTAAATGGGGCAATTTCACCAAGGAATTGAACGTTCCCACCTTAATCTTAGATCGATATAGAATAATATTAATCATGATTGTTCACTTTTTTGATTGCGAGAATGTCTAAATCTCCTCATCCCGGCAATATCCTCCTTGAGAATGTCCCTTGGCAGGATTTAGAAACAATTCTGTTTAAACGGCAAAAAAATGGAGGGACTTTACTGGCTTATGATCAGGGAACTTTGGAATTGATTACTCCTTCCCCCCAACATCAGGAATACCGTGAAATTTTAGAAGAATTTATCATCATGCTGTTAGATTTACAAAATATTAATTATCGTTGTTTAGGAACAATGCTCTGGCAACGACCGGATTTAAAGATTAGTTTAGAAGTGGATAGTTGTTTTTATATTCAAAATTTATCGGCAATTGATCATAAGTTAACGATTAGTTTACCGGAAAATCCACCTCCTGATTTAGTATTAGAAATTGATTTAACCCGAAAATCTCTCTCCAGACGTTCAATGTATGGCCGTTTAGGAATTCCTGAAATTTGGCGTTGTGATCAAAATAAACTTAAAATTTATCAGTTACAAGGACAAGAGTATCAACCCAGTCCGAGAAGTTTAGTGTTTCCTGAAATTGCCCTAGAAAGTTTACCTCAAATCATTAAAAACAATATTAAATCCGGTCGTGTTGCAGTGCGTCGGGAGTTTCAAGAATGGTTGCTAACCGTCTAAAGGATAAAAAATGACATTATTATTATTAGGAGAATTTGAAAATCCTGAAATTTGGATTTCTGCTCTAAAAACTGATCAACCGGAGTTAAAAATTGAAGTTTACCCTAATTTTGATAATTTATTAGAAATTGATGCCGTTTTAGTTTGGATGCACCCCTTGGGAGTGATTGAAAAATTCCCCAATTTAAAAATAATTATCTCAACGGGAGCGGGTGTTGATCATATTTTACGAGATCCGAATTTACCGCCTAATATTCCAATTGTGCGATTAGTAGATGAGTCTTTAACCGCCCAAATGTCCGAATATATCTTATTAGCGATTTTGCAGTTTCATCGTCAATTTATCGCCTATCAAATTCAGCAAAATCAACAGTTATGGCAAGGTTTACCTCCTAGAAATATAGCAAATTGTACCGTTGGAATTTTAGGGTTAGGAGTTCTGGGTTTAGATATTGCTCAAAAACTTAAATTGATCGGGTTTTCGGTTCGAGGTTGGAGTCGAACTCCTAAAAGATTAGATAATATTAATTGTTTTTCAGGAAAGGAAGAATTTAATTTATTTTTAAGTGAATGTTCGGTTTTAGTTTGTTTGTTACCGTTAACACCAGAAACCGAAGGGATTTTAAATCAAAACACCTTTGCGGCGTTACCTCCAGGCGCTTATTTAATTAATGTCGCCAGAGGGAAACATTTAGTTGAAGAAGATTTATTAACTGCGTTAACATCCGGTCAACTTTCGGGAGCGTGTTTAGATGTTTTTCAGAATGAACCCTTACCGAAAAATCATCCATTTTGGGTTCATTCAAAAGTTATTATAACTCCTCATATTGCGGCTAAAACAATTCCGGCTTGTGTGGCTCCCCAAATTATTGAAGCCCTGCAAAAGAGTCAAGAGGGATTACCTTTAAATAATACTATTAATGTATCCAGAGGATATTAATTGACTAGATACAATAATTTCAAATAATCCCAGCTTGTTGAAAAACTTGCAGAGGCGTGAGTTGTAATCCTTCTAATAAATTATCCGTTAAAATTGCTTCATCTCGTTTTGTTTGAGGAGGTGCATCAGGATAAAAAATAGTAATGGTTTTAGCTTTAGGGTCAATAACCCAAACCCTCAATACTCCAGCATTGAGATAATCAATCGCTTTTTCACTCATTTGGCCAAAGGTTTGATCCGGCGATATAATTTCTATTACTAATTCAGGGGGAACAGGACAAGCTTCATCAATAAATCGGTCTAAAGGTAGACGACTATAGGAAATATAAAGTAAATCAGGAATTGGAACCCAATCTCGATTATTTTTTTTGAGAATAACCGCCCATTCTATCCCGATTTCTCCTCGATTTTGACACCATTGAGTTAACAGGGTACATAGAGTTCCTCTGATTCGAGAATGAAAACGTTTGGGGGCCATTTTGGGAATTGCTTCTCCATTAATCAATTCATAATTTAAGTCGGTTTCAGGAAGGGTCAGAAATTCATCGAGAGTAAGTTGAGTTTTGATTGTTACCATCAGTTGATTGCTCAAATAAGTTTAATAGTTGGAAACAGAAAAGCTGTTAACATCTTACTATCACTTTAAAAGACTGGGTACAACTTCTCTGGATTGAAATCGTAATGGCAGTTGAGGAAGAAATTGCTCAGGTTGAGGATAGGTTTCAGCATCCCTTCCCGCACCGAGCATTGACCAATAGACTTTCGTTCCTTTAGGAATAGTAATCCCCTCAATCACAGTCTCCTTGATGGCTTCTAACGGACTAGAACCCGATGCAAACGAGAAACCCGGTTTCTTTGACTTGTTGCGTAAGTTCTTGTTTAGTAGACATCATCATGGTTTCCGAGGTTCAACAGTAAGATAATATTTTCAGGGTCATTGATAACAGTAAACTCGAACAAAATACGATAACGATAGTCAATTGAAGCTGACCAAATCCCATCAAACTCACCAGATAGTTTATGCGTTTTTAGAGTAGGATGAAAAGGATCAGTAGCCAGTTGACGGAGAGTTTCTTCAATAGCAACTCGCAACTGTGGATTTTGACGAATTAATCGTTTGTAAGCTCTTAGAGATTTGGGAGTCCAAGCAATTTTTCTCAAGTCTCTAACTCCCGAAGAAAATCATCTACAGAACCCACTGTAATCAAGCCTTCTGCCACTTCCTGTCGAACTTCTTGAATTTCTTGGAGTAGTTGTTCTCGACGGTTTCTCTGTAGGCGCTTAACTAAGATTTCAACGATGAGGTTTTGTTCCTCAATTGAGAGTGCTTCTACTTTATCTAATGCTTGTTGAAGCCTTGAGGTTTGTAATCCTTCGGACATAACTAATCATATAAAAATTGCTAGTTTAATTATAACATTTTGAGGAAGATATAGCAAGTCTAAATGGATTGTACACTCATAATAATCAAGATTATTTTCCTAAAAAATACCACATAAACTCCCATAAAAATGCCAATTTCTCCTTGTTCCAATGTTCTGCATTACAATGCTAACTTTGAGGCTCTACCTCAAATTAACAGGTTGCCACACTCTAATTTTACGGTTGTAAAGAGAAACCGGGTTTCTTCAGTCAACTTTTGATCTTAACCGAGAGATAACATTAGAAACCCGGTTTCTGAGCACCTATCTGTAAGTAGAGAAACCGGGTTTCTGATAGTTTTAACCTAATGTATATAATCCCCCATCCCGTCCACAAATCATCATTTGAGAACCAATATATAAATACCCATCACTGAAAGCCCACAGTTCTCTACGAGTAAGTGTGGGTAGTTCACAAGAATATCGTACCGCCGTCACAGGTAAAATAGATGTAAGCCAAGTTGATCTTCCCTAACCCTAGAAACTACCATGACACAAATTACCCTTGCTGAACTTCCTGAAACCCTCCAAACTCTAATTAACCAAGCAAAAAAAACAGGCGAAACCCTCACCATCATCCAAGACGGTATCCCCTTCGCTATTATTTCCCCAGTCCAGAAAAAATCCCTCCTACAAACCCTTTCTACCCTTGAACCCTTAGATGAAGACTTTGCAGACGTGGACGAAGGATTATTACCCTTAGATGATATCGAATTCTAAAAATGAATTATTTATACTTATTAGATACAAATATCATCTCCGAATTAATTAAAAACCCCAGAGGAGTGATATTTTATAAAATTCAAGAGGTCGGAGAAGATCAAGTTTGTACAAGTATTATCGTAGCCTGTGAATCAAAGTTTGGAGCCCAAAAAAAGAACTCTCAAAAGCTTATAGAAAAACTGCAAACTATCTTGGATAGTATTGAAATACTGCCTCTAACTCATCCTGTAGAGCAATATTATGCAGAAATTCGTACTTATTTAGAACAGCAAGGAACTCCCATTGGAAGTAATGATTTATTAATTGCTGCCCATGCTTTGACATTACATCTAACCATAGTTACAAACAATGTCCGTGAATTTTCCCGTGTTCCTAATTTGAAAGTAGAAAACTGGCTCAACCCTGATTAAAAAGCCCAAAAGTTCCTATTCCTTATTTCCTATTCTAAAATTGTTAAACCGCCGCAGTGCGAGCGTCCTCGCTCGCTGGCTTATAGGCTTTAAATACTTCTAGGGATAAAATTCACCCTAACGTATATAATCCCCCATCCCGTCCACAAATCATCACCTGACCATTCCAAACTATAGGAGTTGACTCGAAGGAAACTTCCGGTTTAAATCGTCCCGTTTGTTCGACTCTTAACCGATAATATTCCCCCCGTTGGTTGGGAATCGCATTACTTTGATTTGCTCTGGCTTCTTCCCAATATAAATTAAATAAATAAACTCCATTATATCCCGCCGTTACTAATTTATAACCATCGGTAAAAATAGGCGTTGAAATCGAGGCTCCGATTTTTTCCTGTACTAATATTAAAGGGGTTTTATATTCTCCCTTTCCTAATGGCCCGGTTACGGTTTTTCCGGTAGTTATCATTTGAGATCCAATATATAAATACCCATCAATCGCATTGGTGGCAAAGATAGCTGGAAATCCATCGGGATTATATTCATCATTTAAGGCTACAGAACCAATTATACCGCCTTCCCAGGTATTAAACCGTTGATTTTTGGTGGGGAAAAACCATTCCACACTCTCTTTAGGTTCGCGGTTAGGATTAAGTTTAAGAACGCCTCCATTTCCCGGAATATATTGTTTTTCAATCGCACAAAATAACTTCCCTTCTTGAGAAATAACCGCCGAACCATCAATATCAGAACCCGTATAAAAATCCCAAATAATTTTTCTAGTTTTTAAATCAATTCCATAAATATGTCCCGAACCCGATGCCATAAAAATTCGGTTTTCTAACCGAGAAGGAGAAGATTCACTCACTAAATTTCCCCCATGTCGGCTACTATCTCCATCCTGATAAAGTTTGACTTCTGATAAAATTTGCGGTTGTAAAAATCCTGATTTTTTTTCGGCTGTTTTAACTGAACTATTGAGAAAATAACCGATGGCATTTTCTCCCGCATTAAAAATAACTCCATCTCCTAAATATAAAGGCGAACTATCATTATCTCGACTATAACTTGGGGTAGACCGTAAATTTAACTTCCAGAGTTCTTTTCCTGTCCTAAAGGAAATTGCCCGAAAACTGGTGGCTAATCCTCCTTTTGACAGACTGCTCCGACTTCCTTGTAAAACAACAATTCTGTTCTCATCTGTTGCTGTTTCATCAATATAAATACTCGATGTTCCTTTAATGACATCATCAAATTTATATCTCCAAATTTCCTTCTGAGTCTCTAATTCTATTTTTCTTAAATAATAGTCGAATGCTCCTATAATAATATAAGTTTTGCCGCGATCGCGCGTAATAGTGGGTTGTCCTGTCCACCCGGCACCACTCCAAACTTTACGGGTGCGTCCCACATAAGTAACTCCTGTTCCTAACGGAAACTTATGAATTTGTTTCAAGTTTTTAGGAACACCTCGACCATAAAAACGCCGTTGATCATTCCCTAAATAAGTCGGGATTAATAACTCAGTTTCTGGATCTAAAATGGATAATAATGTTTTAAATTCCTGTTGAATTTCTGTTTCAGTTGCGTTATAATTAAATAATTGAGAAACAGCCGAAGGAACAAGCGAACCCAGGGAAAAATAAGCAGCGAGTTGATTAAACTGTCGTCGAGAAACCATAATTTCAAAACCCAGAATCTAAGAAATAATCCCCGTAGAGATGTTGGATGCAACGTCTCTACATATTAAACCATAAATTGCTAATCAAAAAATCCATACCCAGAACCGAATCAAAATGTTAAACTAAAATCGATTGAGTCTAAAAACATCTTCAGGTATCCCTAATGGTTAATCGTCTTTCTGAGTCCAAAAGTCTCTATCTTCGGAAACACGCAGAAAACCCGATTGATTGGTGGCCCTGGTGTGATGAAGCGTTAGAAAAAGCTCGTTTGGAAAATAAACCCATATTTCTTTCTATTGGTTATTCCAGTTGTCATTGGTGTACGGTCATGGAAGGAGAGGCATTTTCTGACCCTGGAATTGCTCAATATATGAATCAAAATTTCTTACCGATTAAAGTTGATCGAGAAGAACGACCAGAAATTGATAGTATTTATATGCAGGCTTTACAAATGATGACAGGTCAAGGAGGATGGCCGTTAAATATATTCTTAAGTCCCGATGAAAAAATCCCCTTTTATGGTGGAACTTACTTTCCCTTAGAGCCCCGTTATGGAAGACCCGGATTTTTAGAAGTTTTACAATCAATTCGTCGATTTTATGACTTAGAAAAGACCAAATTGCAAGCGTTTAAAGATGAAATTATGACGCATTTGCAACAAGCGACAATTTTACCGGAGTCTGAATTAACAGAAGATTTATTACAAAAAGGATTAGAAGCGAATACCGGGGTAATTACTCGCAATGAATATGGGGGGCCAAGGTTTCCGATGATTCCTTATGCTGACATGGCATTGCGAAGAATTCGGTTTAATCTTGAGTCTGAATATGATGCGAAACAAGCTTGTACTCAACGGGGTTTAGACTTAGCTTTAGGGGGAATTTATGATCACGTTGCGGGAGGATTTCATCGCTATACCGTTGACCCGACTTGGACAGTTCCCCACTTTGAAAAAATGCTCTATGATAATGGGCAAATTGTTGAATATTTAGCGGATTTATGGAGTGCGGGGATTCAAAAACCTGCTTTTAAACGGTCAATTCAGGGAAGTTTTGAATGGTTAAAACGGGAAATGACCGCCCCAGAAGGTTATTTTTATGCGTCCCAAGATGCCGATAATTTTACTTCTCCAGAGGAGTTAGAACCCGAAGAAGGAGCATTTTATGTCTGGAATAATAGTACACTGGAACAAGCTTTAACGCCAGAAGAATATGCAGCTTTGCAAGAACAATTTACGATTACCAAATCGGGGAACTTTGAAGGCAAAAATGTCTTGCAACGGTGGAATGCAGAGGAGTTAAGTAATACCATTGAATCTGCTTTAGAAAAACTATTTCAAATCCGGTATGGGGAATTGCCAGAAGCGGTGAAACTCTTTCCTCCCGCCCGGAATAATCAAGAGGCAAAAACTCACGACTGGTTAGGCAGAATTCCCCCAGTTACTGATGTTAAAATGATTGTAGCTTGGAATAGTTTAATGATTTCAGGTTTAGCCAAAGCTGCCAAAGTTTTTGGGGAAGTTGAATATTTAGAATTAGCCACAAAAGCGGCTCAATTTATTCTCAATCATCAATGGGTAGAAGGACGTTTACATCGAGTCAATTATGAAGGACAACCGGACGTTGTAGCTCAATCTGAAGATTATGCGTTATTGATTAAAGCGTTAATTGATTTACATCAAGCCAGTTTAACAGTAACCCCCGCTTTAGTACAGCCTGATTATTGGTTAGAACAGGCGAAAAAAGTTCAAGAAGAATTTGATAATTTACTCTGGAGTGTGGAACTCGGAGGATATTTTAATACGGCCAAAGACACCGGAGAAGATTTATTAATTCGAGAACGGAGTTATATTGATAATGCAACTCCGGCGGCGAATGGGGTGGCTCTTGCTAATTTAGTCCGTCTGTTTTTATTAACAGAAAATCTGGAATTTTTAGATTTAGCTGAACAAGGGTTAACCGCCTTTAGTTCGGTGATGCAAAAATCTCCCCAAGCTTGTCCGAGTTTATTTACTGCGTTAGATTGGTATCGAAATAATACCCTCGTTAGAACTTCTCCCGAACAAATTTTAGGGTTGAGTGTACAGTATTTCCCCGCTACTATTTTTAAAGTTGATAACACGCTTTCCCCTGATATTATCGGCTTAGTTTGTCAGGGATTAAAATGTAATCAACCTGCCAAAAATCCCGAAGAAATGTTACAACAATTGCAAGCGAGTCAAACTCGTTCTTAACTTATATGAAATCCCATTATAGATGCTACAGATGATTCCCTCTAACCCCTAGAGACTAAGCATGGCTAGTCTCTACAGGGGGGGATTTGTAGCAAACATTAAGGGATTTCATATTAAATTCTTGTCGGTCATCAGTAATCAGTGGGCAAGAGGCAAGAGGCAAAAGGCAAAAGGCAAAAGGCAAAAAGCAATTGTACTTCGCACAGCAATATTCTTGACCATTGCCTATTCCCTATTCCCTATTCCCTATTCCTTAAACCGTCAAACATTTTAAGATTTTGTTACTTTTTCAGGTAAACTAGCTTCTAATTTTAAACAATTACGGCCCTCAATTTGTAAACAATAATCTACCCGATCCATTAATCGATTCATAATTAACCAACCATAACCACTTTCTTGTTTATCTTCAGGCTTAGGAGGATGGTAATTATCCACCTCATAGCCTGTACCGTGATCCCAAATTTCTAAAGAAATATCTCGATCCTTTAATTCCAAACGAACCATCACAGGAAGATGGGGTTGATCGCGGTGAGCATGACGAATGACGTTGGAGTAAGCTTCTGCGAGGACGAGGCGGAACCGATTTGACTGACGGGGCCAATCCACATGATCTCCTAGTTCGACTTCCAAACTGCTCAATAACCAGTTTTCAACAATTGTTAAAAACCTAATATCGCTTGGCACTTGAAGCTCAGTTTTCATCAGTCAACAAAACCTCCAGAGAGAGTATAGTTTGATCATCTTCCTGAACGGGATTATGTTCTCGGATAGCCGATAATAAACCATCTAAATTTAGCTGTTCCTGTTGTTGGAGTAACTTCCAAAGTCCCTCCTGTTGCAACATCGAGCGAATGGCGGGACTGCCATCGGTTGCTTCGTGCACCACTGTAGCTTCAGTAATACCATCACTGGTTACTAAGAAGATATCCCCAGGATTGAGGGTGAGACTGTCTCCTTTGCCTTTCCAGACGGGAAGAATTCCCAAGGGAATGCCACGAGTCTTGAGAAACGTGGGTTCAAGGGTTAGGGATGGATGAGGGTAATTTGCCCAGACCATCGGATAAATATGTCCAGCATTGGCATAGGCTAGATGTCCCGTAGAGGGAGTGTAACGAGCCAAAACCATTGTAATAAAGTGATTATTACTGACTAAATCATCAGACAAAATCTGATTGAGGTTTTGCATCACCTGATCCGGTTCAGGAGACGTTTCCACGGACAGTTCCCGACGCATCACCGAAATCGCGCTCGCCATAAATAGGGCCGCTGGAACCCCTTTACCAGAGACATCCCCTAAGCCTACCCAAATATCCCCTTGGGGATGAATAAAGACTTCAAAGAAATCCCCCCCCACTTCTCGCGCCGGATGACAACAGGCTTGTACCCGAAAGGTATCAAACTCTGGCCAACTTTGACGCAGGAGATTGTTTTGAATTTGACTGGCGACTTTGAGTTCATTTCGCATCTGTTCAGCTAACTCTACTGTCCGTTGATAGAGTTTGGCTTGAGATAGCGCTAAAGAAGCTTGTTCGGAAACAACTTCCAACAGTTGAATATCATCCTCTGACCAAGAAGAAATACTGTTGTCTTGATAAAGAGCCAAAACAGCCAGTAAATCATGCTGATAGGTCAGGGGTAAAATAATTTCAGTCCCGTTATCGGGATGATTTGGCCCTTGTTGAATTTGAGTTTCCCGACTTTCTAGCACCGCTTGCATAGAAGTTTCAAGCTGAGATAGCCAGGTTTGGACATTCTCCGCGTCTCCCCCATAAGAAAAGATTTGCAGTGAAAGTCTTCCTTCTTCGACAGAACGAATACAACAGCCCGTCGCATCGAAGGTTTCTCCCAAGGTGCGAACAATGGTTTGTAGCATACTGGAGTAGTCTAGGGACTCTCGCAGGGCGCTGACCACATCGTTATACAGAGATTCCCGACGCAGAGCGCGCCGCAGAGCATTTGTTCGTTGTTTGAAGAATTTGTAAGTTTCAGACGCCTGTTGAATTACAGACTTGAGTTCTTCAGGATTCCAAGGTTTGGTGATGTATTTGAAAACTTGACCAGAGTTAATCGCTTCCACTAGGTCTTCAACATCCGTATATCCGGTTAACAGAATCCGAATGGTGTCAGGGAAACGTTCAACGGTTTTGCCGAGAAATTCGGTTCCGTTCATTTCTGGCATCCGTTGATCGGAAATAATCACCGCCATTTCACCCTCGTCGTCGAGAATTTGCAGAGCTTTGAGGGCGCTGTCGGCCTTGAACACTTGGAAATCCCGGCGAAATGTCCGAAACAACAAATCTAAGTTGTCTGGTTCGTCATCGACGACCATGAGTTTCAGCTTTCGACCATCTCCCCGACTCATGCGATTCCCTACTCCCAGATGAATAGATCAGGTATTTCCCATCTTACCGCCTCTATCATCTTAGGTTAAGTCTGGCATTCCTGAAAAAATGCTGAATTCTTGCCGTATCGGGGATTGAGCTATTTTTTTCGTTAGGGGGGTGGGATGTCGGCGGTGGGGGACAGAATAGAAAGGAAGCGATCGCACACCACTACAATTATTAAAAAAGTCATGAACACCCTTTTTAAAATTCTGATCGGGTTAACAGCTATATTCATTTTTGCTTCGGGCTGTCGTTCCCATTCCGTTAACTCTCAATCCCAAAAGCCTGATTTAGAGACGCAGATTCCTAACCTATTGCTAGAAGATTTTGCTCTTAATTCCGTCCCCCCAAAAAACTTGATTATCCCACAACCTCTTAAGGTCAATTCTTCCGAGGAAATAGCATTTCAAGCCAGAAGTTTAGCCATTCAGAAAAAATTAGCAGCCCTTAATTTAGATGAAAAAGAGGCTTGGTGGCGACAAATTAAACTCGGTGATCCTCATAAATATTTACTCCCTATTATTTTAGCACGATTAAGTCTCCAAAATCAACCCGACGGGAAAAAATATGATTCTCAACACAGTTGGGATGTTTTATTAAAACTGGATCAAGATCAGCCGGATCTCTATCATTTTCGGGCTCCTTTAGATGTACGAATCTTCTTTTTATTTAAAGATAGTATGCCTTTAGATGTCAAACTTGCCTATCGTCGTCAACTAGAATCACCGAGGGTTTTAGAATGGACAGAAGGCGGAACAGAAAACCATACCTTTATGCAGCGTGCATCGGGTTTAGCGTTAATGAATGCTAGTGGTTTTCCTGTCGGTGATCCAGCCAGTGCAGCCACCAATGAAGCGTGGTTACGTTCAGAATTAAATAAGTTTTTAACCATTGGTCAGGGCGAGTTTCATTCTTCTATTTATTATGGGTATAGTATTAGTGGGTTATTAAATCTATATGATTTTTCTCAAGATCAAAAATTACGAGAATTAGCCAAAGGCTTATTAGATTGGTATGCCGTTAATATGGCATTACGCCTGAGTTGGGGAACCGCAGGCGGGGCAGAAAGTCGAGGATTTGATCGCAATACTTGGAATAATGGATTAACGGCTGTTGCTTGGTTATGGTGGGGAAATCAACCGGAATTAGCAGAAAAAATGGATGAAAAATATGCTCAGTTAGCTTTACCTGCGGCCTTAAGTTCCTATCGTCCTCCTGAAATTTTAACCGCGATCGCTCGTAAAGAAATTCCCCTGCCTTTTGAAGCTAGAGCCAGCCATCCGGCATATTATAGTTATCACGAAAGTAACCGTCTCTGGGAAACATTCTATATCACAAAAAACTATAGTTTAGGAACCCTATTAGAACCCGCCAGAGTCTATCAAGTCAAAGGAACTATTCGCGCTCAATATGCAACTTATAAATTAGTGGTGCGAGATCCAAAGGGTCAACAAAACGCCGTGATTAGTTTAGGAGGAACCTATCATGGTCTTCAAGCCACAGGTCGCAGTCCAGGAGATCAATTAGTCCAAAAACGGGGGGCTGTAATCTTTCAATTAAGATTAAATCAAACCGATTTAAAAGCGGGAGTTCCTGCTGCTTCTCATCTGGTTTTACCTCAAGATTATGGTCAACCTCAACGCTATAATAATTGGTATATTTGGAAAATTCATAATATTTGGTTAGTGGCTCGACCTTGGGGGGATAAAATTGAGTTAAAATCTTCAATTTCTGAGAAACAACCGAATTTACAAGCTTTAGCCGCCGAGGGAAATCAAACCGCTTGGATCACTGATGTTGCTGCGGTTGATGATTATCCTAATTTTCAACAGTTGAAAACCGCTTTAGATCAAACCGAAATACAAGCTCAAGATTGGAAAAATCAAGGAAAATTAAGTTATAAAAGTTTAGCAGGCGATCGCTTAACCCTAACTTATCAAAAAAATGGGGCGATCGGAGATGCGGTCATTAATGGAGAAAAACGAGTTTTAGAAAATTGGCCCGTTTTAGACAGTCCTTATATTCAAGAACAGCTTTATAGTGGCCAACTAGAGGTTAAAGTTCCTCAACAACCTTCCTGGCGACTGCGAGGAACCCTCATGGGGCCAATTTGGGAGGTGGGGAAACAAAAGTAAATTACAGATGTGATGACTGATAACTGATTACTTTTCTGCTTCTACTTGTTCAACTTCTTCAACTAAGAAAACTAACGTAAAATTCTGTCTCATTTTTTGATTAATAAAATCTTGAACTAAACGCACTTGTCTGGGGGTCACGGGTTCAGTAGCACGAACTTTTAAAAAAGCTTTGGGAGGATTTTGTTTCCAATTAATATAAGTATCTTGTAAATCTACTCGTTGTCCCGTTAAGGTTTTATCTTGAAAAATATTTCTTAAATCCGTTTGTAACCGCAGTTGAGTTACGAACTGTAAAAAACTAATCCCTAAAGGAATAGCTAAAACAAAAGCCACAATCAGTGTAATGGCAAATTCTCTTTTGAGTTGGGAATAACCTGCCAAAACAAAAACAATCATACAAGCTAAGGCGATGCCAATTAAATTGGTTAAATAAAGCAATGTTGCGCCATAACTTAAATCATAAAAACCTTGAGATAACGTTAACCCAATGACACATAAAGGAGGCATTAACGCCACTGCAATTGCCGTTCCAGCTACGGCGTCACTAATTCCCTTTTCAACTTTAGTAAAACCGCTTAATCCTCCAGCTACAACAGCGATTCCTAAATCTATTAAATTGGGTTCAGTTCTCGCTAAAACTTCTGAACCAAAATCTTCAATTCCAACCATTTTTCCTAAAGTAATTGATAAGACCAGCGCCACTATTGTTCCCACAACAATCGAGATAACACCACACCGAGATAATTCTTGATCATTTTCTAAAATCCCAAAGGCTAAACCTCGCAACGGTAACATAATCGGAGCGACTAACATAGCTCCAATAATCACGGCTGTACTATTACTGAGTAATCCAAATGTCGCAATTAAACAAGCCGTTATCACCAAAATGATGTAGTTAAAACTGGCTCTGGACTCCGCCATTAAATCCTGCCGCATTTGGATTAAGGCATCCCCGGATACTTTTTTCAACTTTAGTTTAGTTTTCATAACAAATCTTAAGATTTCTCAAGGTTTAGAAATCAGCGATGACCTATCGCTCTAAATTAATAGATGTCTGGCATCTTATCATATTAGTTATGAAAAAAATCATCATTGGCATTATGGGGCCAGGAGAAGGAGCAACTTCCCTGGATGTTGATTATGGGTATCAATTAGGCCAATTCATTGCTCAATCAGGATGGGTCTTATTAACAGGAGGTCGAAATAGTGGCGTGATGGAAGCGGCTAATCAAGGAGCAAAAGCAGCTAAGGGTTTAACTTTAGGAATTTTACCCAATGCTGATAATCAAGGAATGTCTGAAGCCGTTGATATTGCAATTTTTACGAATTTAGGTCAAGCTAGAAATGTGATTAATATATTATCTTCCGATGTTGTGATTGCTTGTGGAATCGGAGCCGGAACCGCTTCAGAAATTGCCTTAGCGATTAAACAAAATAAGCCCGTTATTTTATTAAATCAAAACTTAGAAAGCCAAAGTTTTTTTAAATCTCTAGCTCCAGAACTGGTTTTTATTGTAGATTCTCCTGAAAGTGCTATTCAAACTGTTAAAAATTGTTTAGCTAAATTAATTGACTAAATAACATTAATTTGGTAAAATTAAAATGAATTTTATCTTTAATTCTATGAAAATAACAGATTTAAACCAAATTCCAGAACAGGAAGTTTCCCATAATCCAGCGATTAAAAAAAAGGTGATGTTGAGTTTAGGAGATTTACCCCATTTAACAAATTTTTCTCAAGCCTGTTTTGCCCCCGGACAAGTGGCGGGTGGTCATTCCCATGCTGATATGTGTGAAGTATTTTTTGTAGAATCGGGTTTAGGAAATATTGCGATTAATGGCGTTGATTATGAATTAAAACCAGGGGTTTGTATAGCAGTAGAACCTGGGGAAGTTCACGAAGTCACCAATACAGGAAATACAAATTTAATCCTAACTTATTTTGGCTTACGCACCCCGTAGTAAGCCCTTCAGGGCTGTCTTCAAATAGTTAATATCACCCATTAGTGTTAACTTAAGCCTAAAAACTCTGATTTTTGAAAGAACCACAAAGACACTAAGACACTAAGAAAGGAAGAAAGATCACTAAAGTTTCAATTTTTTTCCGCCTTCCAATTTCAATATCTCCCCCTTGTCACTATTTTCAACCCTAAAAATACCCTTGAATAATATTAATAATCCGTTCGGAAGCGTGACCATCCCCAAAGGGATTAATCGCATTTGCCATATTTTGATAGGCGGTTTCATTCTTTAATAATACACTCGCCTCTGTAAAAATATCCGCCGCTTCTGTTCCTACTAATTTAGCGGTTCCTGCTTCCACTGCTTCAGGACGTTCTGTAGTTGTTCTTAACACTAAAACAGGTTTTCCTAAACTCGGTGCTTCCTCTTGTAATCCTCCCGAATCTGTTAATACAAAATAACAACAATCAATCGCCGCCACTAATTCGGTATAATCCAAAGGTTCTGTTAAAAAGACTCTGGGATGATTTCCTAATCTTTCGGTTAAAGGTTCTCTGACCGTTGGATTTCGATGGAGAGGTAACAATAAAGCTGTATCGGGAAATTCATTCAGAATTTGTAAGAATCCCTCTGCTATTCCCTGAAGCGGTTCGCCCCAATTTTCCCGCCGATGAACCGTTGCTAAAATTAACCGATAGGGACTATTTTGTAATTCGGAAATATGCAGTTTAGGTTGTTGTTGAGCAACGGATAATAACGCATCAATCACTGTATTTCCGGTGTGATGAATTTCTCCTAAAACTCCAGAATTTTTTAGGTTTTGAACCGCTTGAATGGTGGGGGCAAAATGCAATTGCGTTAACTGAGAAATTAACCGCCGATTTGCTTCTTCAGGATAGGGATTAAACACATCATTGGTGCGTAATCCAGCTTCAACGTGACCCACTGGAATTTTTTGATAAAATGCGGCTAAACTGGCAGCAAAAGCCGTTGTTGTATCCCCTTGAACTAATATTAAATGGGGATTTAATTGTTTAAATAAATCTTCTAATCCTTGTAAACTTCCGCAGGTAATATTAGTTAAGGTTTGTTGCGGTTGCATAATGTTTAAATCGTGATCGGCCGTTAAATTAAATAATGTCATCACCTGGGAAACCATTTCTCGATGTTGACCTGTTAAAATCACCTGTATTTCAAACCCTGGGTTTTGTTTTAACTGTTGAATTACAGGCGCTAATTTAATCGCTTCGGGGCGAGTTCCAAAAACAACACTGACTCGAATCTTTAGATTTGACATAATTATTAAAAATAAAAAATCAATGATTAAACGGGTTATTAGATCCCCCTAAATCCCCCTTAAAAAGGGGGACTTTGATGGTTTGATTTCCCCTTGTGGGGATTTTAACTCTGTGATCCCCCCCTTCTTAAGGCGGGGGGATCAATTTAAAATTGTTTCACTTCTAACGTTCTAATTCTGTTAATCGCCGCAGCTAATTCAAACCGTCTGAATATTGCTAAATCTCCCTGGGGAAATGGGGTAATTATATCTAACCCTTTTGTGGAAATATCCTGCATAACGACATCTAAAATTTGAGGTAAAGTTTTCTCTCCATCAATATAGTTTTGTTTAGCATAAACCATTGCGGCAGCGATCGCTCGTAATTGATCTTTAGAAACAATTTGTTCTACCGCAGAAACATCAATATCTTCTGTTCCAAATAACACCTCATCCAGATCTCGAACTTTAATCCGCACATCCCAACGTCCACGACTGGGATCTAAGCTTTCAGAAATCGGAATTCGAGGGCGAATCATCCCAAATGTTTTACCCCCTTCTAAGGTGCGACCTGTGCTATATTGACGGGCGATTTCTTTGGCTTTTGCGGTTAATTCTAGCGCCTGAAAGTTCTCCATTGCAATTATAGTATTAGCGACATCAAAATAGTCGCCACTTCCTCCCATCACTAAAATTGTAGACACAGAATAATCGGTATAAAGTTGTTGCACTTTATCAATAAAAGGGGTAATAGGTTCTTGATCTTTGGCAATTAATTCTTGCATTCGGCGATCGCGGATCATAAAGTTTGTTGCCGCCGTATCTTCATCCACTAATAACACCGCAGGAATAGAGGAAGATTCCGGTTTTTTGGCTAAAACTAATGCCTCTAATGCCTCCATAATATTAGCAGCTTGGGAGGTACTTCCACTGGCATTTTCCGTAGAAAATTCTCTAGTTGAACGACCTTGAGGGAGTTGATTAATAAACGCAGAAATATCAACTCCTGCAACACTGCGACCATCCTCAGCCCGAATTTTGACCGCCGATGGATTGGTAATCACAAATTCCCGACCATCCCCCGGAATATGATTATAAACTCCTAATTCAATTGCCTTTAATAACGTCGATTTTCCATGATAACCGCCTCCTACAATTAATGTAATTCCTTTGGTAATTCCCATACCTTTAATTGTACCTTGGTTGGGACAATTAAACTCGACTTCTAAGGATTTTGGAGATTGAAATGCAATCACATTGTCTGCTAAAGGACGGCTATCAACACCACTCCGACGGGGTAAAATTGCGCCGTTTGCAATAAAAGCAACTAAATCTTTTTCGGCTAATTGTTCTCGTAAATAATCCGCATCTTCAGCGATTTCAACGTGACGTTTAATGGTTTCCCCATCCAAATTTTGATATCGTAAAGCTCGGTCTACAATTGCCGGAATATCATCACAAATCATCATCGCGGCTTGACGACCTAAAATATTCCGTCCCCGTGCTGGAAGTCCGACAAAAAAGCGAATTTCAATGCCTTTTTCTGGGGTTGAAAGTGTTGGACGAGCGCGTTGTAAGGCTTGGTTTTCAACAATAATGGGTTTAGGAGAAGGGGGAGTTATTGTAATTAATGAAGCCGATGTTCGTTCTAAGATTTCCTGACCCATTTTTGTCACTGCAATCATCCCACTTTTGCCCGTTCCTCTAGGGCTACTAATCTCTCTTGCAGTCTGGTCAAATTCACGAATTAGGTAATCTCTTAGGGCAATTTCACGGCTTTGAGTACGGTATAATTCCGAGGGAAATCCGGCTATATTAGAGGGAATATGAACCCGAAATTTACTCGGTGCTGCAAAAGGATCGCCTTGAACGTAATCAATAATTAAGGTAAAATTGGGGAATTCATAAGTCCCTAAAATATCTTTATAAGCTTTATAACCTCGATTATCGAGATCTAATAATAGCCGTTGTAGTTTTTCTTTAGTATTCATTGTTAGAATCTCAATTCAATCAATTCTCGGTCAGAAATCAAAGGTATTATTTATAGGTGTTCATTTCCCTCCAATCTTCATTTTAAAGTTTACAGGATCATCAGGGAAGAATAAAGCCGTTTAGATAAAAATCCTCAATTGATTGGTTTAGGATGAAGAAGGGGGAAGAATAAATGGAGTTTGACTATTCAGGAGTTCAGTGATTACATTATAAATGATCTGGGCTGATCCTTCAAAAAATTTAGGCTCTATATTAGAAAGAGTATCACTCGGTTGATGATAATGAGGCGATCGCAAATTAGCGGTATCGGTGATTAAAACCGCCGGAATTCCTTGATACCAAAAGGGAGCATGATCACTGCGTAAAACATCCGGTGTTAATAAGCCTTTTAAGGGAATAGGAAGGGCAACCAAAGGAGGAATTTTGATAGAATCAGAACCTATATTTCTGAGGGATTTATCTACCGTTTGAAAGATTTTTAATAGGGGTAAATTTTGAACTTCTCCTACTACCGTTAAAAATTCTCCCCGATCTGGAAATTCAATTCCTGCGGCTTCTAAAACAGGAGTTACGGTTAGTCCGGGGGGATAGGTTTGACAGCCGGGAGTATGGCAAGCATAACCCACCATATCTAATATAATTGCGGCTTGCAAATTCTTTAAATTTTCCGGCTGTCCTGTAAAGGCAAAACTTCCTAAAAGTCCTAATTCTTCTTGATCAAAAAAGACGATTTCTAAGCTGCGAGGGGTTGGTTTTTGAACCAATAAACGAGCTATTTCTAAAATTACAGCGACCCCAGAGGCGTTATCATCAGCACCCGGAGAATTCAAAACAGTATCATAATGAGCCGCTAATAAAATTGATCCGGCTTTGGGATCAGTTCCTAGACGTTTAGTAACAATATTAATCCCTTGTTCAAAGGGTTGTAAACTAGGAGAAAGCTTGAGTAATTCTAATTGCTGAATTAAATAATTTCGCACCCTTTTTCGATCAGAATTCTGATATCGTTCTCCTACTAATGCTTGAACATGACTCCACAATTGATCAGGGTCAATTGTATTAAGTTGAGGAGAGATCCCAGAAACAGATGGAGATGGTGAAGGTGTAACTTGAATTGGAGAATGTAAAGGAATTGAATCAATTTTACGGGGGGAAAATACATCATAACATCCGATGATTATCCCCATCGTCATCCCAATACACAGAAAAATTTTAATCCACTTTTTTGCCTTCATTCCAGATTGAAATTAATGGGTTTACCCACGAGCTTAAATTTTTTCTCCTCTGCCTTAATATAAGGAATATTAGTCATTTCTAATTCTAATAATTGGGGAGGTTTAGGAAGCCATTCTTCAGAAAGAGGTTGAAAATTTTCGGCAGTTTTAGAGAAGGCTAAAATTTCTGCTTCTAAAGTAGTAGCTAATTGATTAATGCGTTCATGGTGTTGTTTAAGTTGAATCCAATTCTGTTGAGCTTGCGCTCGATAAATTTGGGCTTGCTTAACGGCTAGTTTAGCACGAATTTGTCTTAATTTAATCCGAGTGGCTTGAATTTCTTGATCGAGTTGTTGTAAATCAAATGACCAGCGATTGGCTTCTGCCTCAGCTTGTTGTTGTAACATTGCCAAGGATTCTAGGGAAGAATCGGAGGAAAATAAAACAGTAACATGATGGTTAGAACGTTTATTTCGTAACGCATTATATTCACTTTTAACGGCATCAACTTGATCTTGAATAGTCTGCCATTCTGTTTGTAAATCTTGTAAAATTTGGCTCATTTTATAACCCTTTTAAGTGTTTAAGCAAAAACAACAGTGCGATTTCCATAGATTAACACGCGATTTTGTAAGTGTAAACGAACGGCTCTCGCTAAAACCAATCGTTCTAAATCTTTGCCTTTTCTAATTAAATCTGCTACGGTGTCCCGATGACTGACCCGCACAACATCCTGTTCAATAATTGGCCCCTCGTCTAAATCTGCCGTGACATAATGAGCCGTTGCACCAATAATTTTAACTCCTCGTTCATGGGCTCGTTGATAGGGATTTGCACCTGCAAAAGCTGGGAGAAATGAATGATGAATATTGATAATTTGCGAAAAATTATCGATAATTCCAGGAGTTAAAATCTGCATATATTTAGCGAGAACAACTAAATCAATTTGATATTTTTTCAAGAGTTCTAATTGTTGGGTTTCTTGTTCTAATTTATTGTCTGCGCTTATCGGTAAATGATAAAAATCAATCCCAAATTGATCAGCAAGGGGTTTTAATGTTAAATGATTACTAATCATTAAGGGAATTTCTGCTATTAGTTCTTTAGCTTGCCATCGCCACAATAAATCTAATAAACAATGATCTTGTTTTGTCACCCAAATGGATAACCGAGGAATGGTATCAGAAAAACGCAGTTGCCAATTAGCATTTAAGGGTTTAGCAATGGCACTAAAAGCAGGCGCAATCACATCACGGGGTAAATTAAATCCTTCTAATTGCCATTCAATTCGGGTTAAAAAAATGTTAGCACTAAAATCCGTATGTTGATCGGCATGAATAATATTTCCGCCATTGGAGTAAATAAAATTAGCAATTTTAGCAACTAATCCTTTTTGGTCGGGACAGGATACTAATAAAGTCGCTGTGGGTAGATTCATTCTCAACTCTGATTAATTAAATCTCCTCAAAATTATATCAAAAATCTGTTGTTGTGCTTTAGCACCTCCTGATTAAAATATAACAATCCGTGTAGGGGTGGCGTCCCTCCCAACCCAGGTGCAAAAAGGGTTGGGAGGGACGCCACCCCTACGGGTTTTGATCACAAATTCTACACAGATTGCTATATAACAACAAGATTCAAGGACAAGATTTTAACTGAGTTAATAATAGTACAATTTCATCAATAGCTTCTCTGAGTTGTTGAGTGGATAAGTTAGTTTGGTTAATGATAATACTAAATACTAAGGGTTGATAATCTGGGGAAAAAATATAACCCGCCAAGGATGAAACTCCGGTTAAAGTTCCCGTTTTAGCTTGTACAATTCCGACCGCAGAAGTGTCTCGAAACCGTCCTTTTAACGTACCACTGATTCCCGCAACTGGGAGGGAATTCCGATATAATTCTCCCAGGGGAGAACCTGCCATCATTCTTAAGGTTTGGACTAAAGTTAAAGGACTAACTAAGTTATTTTGAGAAAGTCCTGAACCATCGACTAATTGATAACTATTGGGATTAACACCTAATCGAGTTAAAATTAATTTAATTTCTTTTAATCCTGATTCTACACTATCAGAACGGGAATTCTGTACCCCTAATGTTCTTAAAATAGATTCAGCATAAACATTATTACTTTCTAAATTCAGCGTTTTAATTAATTCGGCTAAAGTCGGAGATTCTACAAACGCTAATTCTTCTGGAGGATAGGAAAAATTAGCAGCAATTGAGGTTTGTAAAACTTGAATTCCAGAATTAATTAAAACCTGCTTAAATGCTTGGATAAAATTATCTGTAGGTTCCACAACAGCCGCATAAACGGGTTCAGGTTCAGCACCGACTCTTAATTGTCCTGAAACTCGAATAATAGGTTTGCTTAAATCTCGCCCAATATCTACAAATTCCGGTTGATTTTTGCTAACAGTTTTTGTTTGATTCTCTACTGTCCATCCTGTTGCTTGTTCTGGACGTACCCAAGTTACTTTTAAAGGTTGTCCGACAGCTTGGGGAGACAGAATTAAATCTAAGGAATTTTGATTTAATATTAAACTATTAATCGGTGCGCCATAACCTGCTTGTATGTCTTCCCATTGCCAACTTTGTTGTATGGGTGAACCTGTAAAATAACCATCGACAGCAATTAATTGATTAATCTGATTTATTCCTCTATTTTTTAACTGTTGTGCTAAATCTTTAAGTTGAGTTTCAGTTAAACTAGGGTCGCCTCTCCCAACAATATAAACATTCCCTTGATTATCCCCATAAACAGAGGTTCTAATTCTAAAATTCGCGCCTAATTTTTGTAAAGCGGTGGCGGTTGTTAACAGTTTAACCGTTGAAGCAGGAATAAAATAATATTGACTATCTCGATTATAAAGGGTTGTACCTGAAGTTAAGGTTTCGATTAAAATTCCCCAGCGAGACTGTTGAAATTGCGGACGATTTACAATCGTATTAATCGCAGGTTCTAATTCCGTTGGACAGATTTTTTTAGTTTGACCCCAAACGGGTTGGGATATTGTGAATAGGGATATTAAACAACTGAATACAATTTTTTTCATGATCATTTTTTTAATTTAGAGGTTTTTGAAAATCGTTTTTTTTTACTATAGATTTTACCACAAAGGCACGAAGACACAAAGGAAGATATGAAGGAGATATTTAAGATTGATAACAGTTTTTATTGTATTAAACCCTACCCTCGTCACAACCTGAATCATCATTATTGCTTTCTTCGTGTCTTTGTGTCTTTGTGGTAACATCTATTGTTTAAGAAACCCGGTTTCTAATATAAATTGAGCAATTTTTAAACTTCCTCCCGGTTTTCCCATACGTTCTTTCCCATTCTTTAAACAAGATTTTAAATAGTTAGAATTTTGTAAGGTTTGGATAACTTTTTGGGCAGTTTGGTGTAAAATAGAATCATCCGCAGGTTTAGTTCCGATTAATTGAATCGATGATCCTAATAATCTTAATTGTGCTTCAGCAAATCGATAGGTAAAGGCGGGGCCATTCCCTGGAATTGTAATCACAGGTTTTCCCAGTCCCACCGCTTGCTCGTTGGCGGTTCCTGCCATTCCTAGAACTAAATCAGCCGCGTTTAAAATATCTGCAAACCTATCAGAATCACAAATAACTTTTAAACCCATTTTACTGATTAATATTCCGTTTTGGTGTTGCCAACCTAACGATATTGCAATTTCATCTAATTCTACCATTAAACTCGCCACCGCAGCGACTCTAAATTGAAGTTTTTGATTGCTAATATTATCAATAATTTCAACTAATTTTAACAGTAAAATCAAGTTATTTTTAGCTTCAGGAAGACGAGAACCGGGAAGAATAGCAATCATTAAAGATTCAGAATCTAGGTTTAAATTAACTCCCGTTGGGGTGAGATTATCCATCATCGGAGTTCCCACAAATTGAGCTTTTTTAATCCCTTGTTTTTTTAGATCATCTGCGGTAAACTTATCCCTTGTAAATACTGCTAAACAGCGATCGCAATTGAGCAGATAAGGAAGAATTAACCCTAAATTGAGTTGACCTTCATAATAACTGGAATAGGCAGACAGAAAAATAATATAGGGTTGTTTTGTAGAATAAGCGATCGCAGCTACAACAATATCCCCTGTCACCATTAAAATATCATAATGTGGGGCTTGTTTCCAAATCATTTGTAATTGTTTACCTAATAATCCAATTAAACCCGATGCGATATCCTGAAGAAATACGAAAGGATTCATATACAAAAATCCTCCCGATGGTAAAGTTCGGGTTGGGGTCAGAATCGGAACTCCTAAACGACGATAAATATTTCCCTCCCCCACAATCGGAACCGCCGCCATTTTAAGATTGATATCTAAGGATAATAACGCCTTAATAATCTCCCCATTACAAGTATCTTCCCCGTGACCATTACTTAAAAATAAAATTCGTTTATTATTCATGAATTTCTGCTATAATTATCTAAAAACAGGAGTCAGTTTAAGATTAAATTCATCGGATGCTCAATTTTTGAGCCAATTCTATGTACAATAAAAATTGACAATTTTATCAAACACAGCCCCAACCGTGAAATTTTTTGTCTATCATACTCCTGAACTAGCCCCTGCGAATGTTCTCCCCGACTGTGCAATTGTCGTGGATGTGTTACGCGCGACAACCACCATCGCCACCGCTTTAAATGCGGGAGCCGAGGCGGTACAAGTGTTCAGCGACATTGACCAATTGATGCAAGTTAGCGAAAAATGGCCCGCCGATAAACGAATTCGGGTCGGTGAACGGGGGGGTGCAATGGTAGATGGGTTCGATTTGGGCAATTCTCCCCTGAGTTGCACTCCAGAGGTCGTGAAGGGTAAACGATTGTTTATGACCACCACCAACGGAACCCGCAGTTTAGAACGGGTTCAAGCTGCTGCTGTGGTGTTAACGGCTGCGTTTATTAATCGACGGGCCATTGTAGAATATTTAATGACCAAAACCCCGGAAACCGTTTGGGTGTTAGGTTCCGGTTGGGAAGGCAGTTTTTCCCTAGAAGACACCGCTTGTGCGGGGGCCATTGCCCAGAATCTAGTTAATGAAATGGGTTATCCTTTAGATGATTTTGCGGGAAATGATGAAGTGTTTGCGGCAATTTCATTGTATTCTCAATGGCAAAATAACTTATTTGAACTGTTAAATCATGCCAGTCATGGTCAACGGTTATTACGTTTAGGGTCTTATGAAGACTTGAAATATTGCGCTAAAACGGATATTTTTGATGTGTTACCCATGCAAAAAGAACCTGGAGTTATCGTCAAATCAGATATCAAAAAACAAAGCTTACAGTTTTGGATGGAAGCACCCAAAACTTAACTCTATTTCCTGAATTAATCTTTATCTTAATATTCCGTCGGTGAATCAACAATCTTACCCCCATTCCAACGCTGTAACTCCCCCTTTTTTGTCTTGGATGGGGGCAAATTTCCACCGACTTCCTGTTGAAATTCAAAACTTTTATTTAATGCTGTCAACCTATTTGCAAGTCCTAAGCGATTCTAAGTCCCCTCTCCCCACTTTAGATGATTTTGCAGAACGCATTAATCAGGAACACCAACAGTGTTTAGATACTCCCCAAACCTCCTTAATTCATGCGCGGAATGCTGGGGAATGGTTACTGCACGTTCAAGCTCAATTATCTCCTGAAAATTGGCAAGTTTGGTTTAACGAACATTTTAAGTTTTCTCAACAAACTGCCGCCATGTATATGCAAATTGCTAAAAAAATGCCAGGGGTAAATCCCGGTGTTTTTTCCTCAGCAATTGATTCTAATCCTAAGCCAGCAAAAACTCTTGTTTTTCCGGCTATTCCCGTTAAGCCGATTTTACCAGATTATGCAACGGATGAGGTTAAAATAGTTTCGCCTAAATCCCCTCAAATTGCACCTCAAAACCCAGAACCTTTAACAAATGTAGAGACGCGCCATGGCACGTCTCTACCAGGATTTGAGAAGATTATAACGCCGTCTCATTCGGAAGTTTCTGCTGAATCTTCCCCTCTCAAAAATTCTCCAATTCCAGAAAAACCTGAAGTCTTAGAATCTCCCGTCACTCGAATTACAATTAATCCTAAAGAATCGATTATTGATGTTGAATTTACCTCTATTAACCCTCCCGAACCTCCTCCGGTTGACCCTCCAAAACCTGCTAAAAAACCCTCAGAATTGATTAAATTAATGATTCCTGGGGTTGTAGTTCCTAAAGCTCGTCCTAGAGTCACTAGCAATGGAACCTATTTACCTCCTCGTTATCGCGCTTGGCGAAATCATGCCGAAGTGGAAATTTATCGGCAAATTTCAGAACAAAATATTACCCATAAATTCCCCCTGCGGAAAGCTGCAATTGTGATTCGATTATTAGGCAATCATCGCACTAATTCTGATATTGATAATTTAGCAGGTGCTTGTTTAGATGCCTTAACTTTAAATGGTGCAGGAGTCTTAATTGATGACCGTTTAAGTTGTTTACCGCAGTTAAGTGTTGAATTTGATCCTGATGCTAAGGAAACAGGCGTTTATATTGAAATTGAACCGTTATAATATTATTCTTGAAGTTGTGAAGTCTTGGGGTCAGTTCAGGAGATAAAAAGGTTTGACCTTGGCAATAAAAATGCGATATAATTGAGTTATCTTAAACGATCAGATGCTATGATTACCGTCATTCCCCAAAAAAATTATACCTTTGAGGAATATCTAGCTTATGATGAGGGTACAAATAAACGTTATGAATTAGTCGATGGTAAGCTAGAGTTAATGAATCCTCCAACCTTTAGACATTTATTAATTGCTAAGTTTATTGAACGGATTTTAGAAATAGAAATTGAGCGTTTAAGTTTACCTTGGCTTTGTTTTAAAGAAGCCGGAATTAGAACAGGGTGGAAAAAATCAAGACTGACCGATGTTTATATTATCACACGGGAACAAGTGCGAGAATTATTAGATGAATCTGCTATTTGTCAAACTCCTCCCCTGTTAGCAGTAGAAGTTGTTAGTCCTGATTCTGTTACACGAGATTATCGATATAAGCGCTCTGAATACGCTGCTTTAGGCATTTCTGAATATTGGATTATTGATCCAATAACTAACAAAATCTCTGTGTTATTGTGGGAAGAAGGGTTATATGAAGAAACAATTTTTACCGAAAATCAAACGATTATTTCTCGAATCTTTCCTCAACTTTCTTTAACTGTTGAACAAGTTTTAGTATCTGGAAATATCACGGAAGTATAAACTCAAGGACTAATTACCAATCAATTGCTTTAGCAATAGGCATTCTCCAACCTGTTCCAAAGGCGCGATCGCTAATTTTTAATCCCGGTGCGGCTTGACGGCGTTTAAATTCAGCAATCATCACTAATCGAATTACTTTTTTAACGACTGCTTGTTCATGTCCGGCTTCTACAATTTCACTCCAAGATTGATGTTTTTCTATTAAACGATATAAAATATCATCCAAAATTTCATAAGGAGGTAAAGAATCTTGATCTACCTGTCCCGGTTTAAGTTCTGCACTGGGTGGTTTTACTAATATATGATGGGGAATTATTTCTTTTTCATGATATTGATTTAACCAAGAACATAGGGAATAAACACGGGTTTTAGGTACATCTGCAATTACCGCTAATCCCCCATTCATATCGCCATATAAGGTACAATATCCTACCGCCATTTCTGATTTATTCCCAGTGGTTAATAATAAATGTCCGAATTTATTAGAAACCGCCATTAATAAGGTTCCTCGGATGCGAGATTGCAGGTTTTCTTCTGCTAATCCAAAGGAGGTTTCTGCAAATATCGGTTCTAGGGTTTGATCAAAGGTTTGCATTAAATTCCCAATGGGTAAAGTTTGGGTTTTAATGCCTAAATTATTGGCTAATTCTAAAGCATCTTGAATTGAATGATCCGAACTATAGGGAGATGGCATTAATACCCCTAAAACCTTTTCTTTTCCTAATGCTTCCGTTGCGATCGCAGCAACTAAAGCCGAATCAATTCCCCCACTTAACCCTAAAACAACTTGAGAAAATCCACATTTTATAACATAATCTTTTACCCCCAAAACTAATGCCAACCAAATTTCTTGATCCTCATTTTTAATAAATTCTATCTCTTGATTTGGGGCAGAAATAGCGATTAAATCTTGTGTTTCTGTATTAAATTCTATAATCTCAAAATCGGTTTCAAAGGGTTTTAAACTTAATATTTTATCGCCATTTTTATTAAACGCAAAACTACAACCATCAAAAATTAAATCATCATTTCCCCCCACTTGATTTGCATACAAAATCGGAGTATTATAACGTTTAGCACTATAACTAATTAGAGATTGTCTGAATTTTTGTTTCCCGACTTGATAGGGAGAAGCCGATAAGTTAACCACTAAATCCACATTTAGATTAGCGAGATCTTGGAAAGGATTACAAGGATAATTGCGTTTACCCCAAAATTGTTCATCATTCCATAAATCCTCACAAATTGTTACCCCCACTTTAATACTTTCTTCTAATACAAAAAAATGACTTTCTAACCCCGGTTCAAAATATCGATCTTCATCAAAAACATCATAGGTCGGTAACAATCGTTTTTTAAAATACTGTTTAATTTCACCCTTTTCTAATAACGCTGCACTGTTAAAAATCGGGTTTCCACCCTGATTTTGATAGTCTAAATTTCGTTGAATTGTTCCCACTAAAACCGCTATTTCTGGGGGTAAATCCCTTGCTAATTGCTGTAATTTTTCCGTTGTCGCCTGAATAAAACTCGGACGAATTAATAAATCTCTAGGGGGATATCCCGTTAAGGATAATTCTGTTGTTAATAACAGATTACATCCCGCTTCAAACGCTTTTTCGGCTGCTTCTAATATTCGTTGAGCGTTTCCGCTTAAGTCTCCAACGGTGGGGTTAAGTTGAGCGATCGCAATTTTCATAGTTGTTTGTTCCTGTCAATCATGAATGCTTAAACTGTACTATAAACACTTTTACTATTCCCAAAGTAAGACTCATAAATTAAGTATAGAATCCTAAATCAGAGAAAGCGACTATTATAGTTTTTGAGCAAAAACTATAATAAACATCCGTCTTATTTTAGTTTTCTGGTAAAATCTAAAATAAGCATCCACCTTATTTTAGTTTTCTGGTAAAATCTAAAATAAGGCATCCCATGATTCCTGATGAAGAACTTTAAATCTGGCACATACATCCAACAGAGTCATTACAGAAGCTTTCAACCCAACCTCATCAATAAAGGTTGGACATTGGATAACATGGAAATCCAAAAACTTCTAGAACAAGCAAATCGAGAATTAGGTCGGTTAGATATGTATTCAGAATATATTCCTAACAACGAGATGACTGGCTAGAAATCCGCAACTATATAGTATTACAACTTTTGATCAAATTTTAAAACTTCAGAAAACAGTAGATGCCCAAATCCAAACATTAGGTCGTCGAACCTCCAATGCTCAAAAAGTCTTAAATTCCTTGTATCAACGACCCCGAATTAATGCAGATAGGCCTAATCATTAAAATCTATAAATATTCTTCTTGGATCGGAATTTCGACTTTTTGTAAATCCGGGATTTGAATCACTTCTTTCTCCTGTTCCTTAACATTAATCGGAACTCTCAAGGGTTGACGCTGTTCTATCCAACAACTGGCTAACGGTAAAGTTTGATCCAACTCTTCCAAAGGTCGCGGAATCACCATCACGGCGTTTAACTCGCCAATGCGTTCGGCTTCAAACATTCCCGCCTCAACCGCCATCGCCACATCGGACACGGGCCCCCGAATAATCGCCGTACACAATCCCGCCCCAATCCGTTCATAGGACATCAGACGGACATCCGCCGCCTTCAACATCGCATCCGCCGCCCCTACCATTGCTGGAAATCCCCGCGTTTCTAGTAAACCCACCGCCTGATTACTCAAACGATGACTCGCCCCCCCGTTGGTGAGGTGGGATAACCGGGAACTAATCGGCAGTATAATTTCCAGGTTAGGGAAAGGTCGAGGAATCACTAACGTAGAGATCAGTTGACCAAACTGTTTAGCCGTTTGCGCCCCAGTTTCCACCGCTAAACGCACTTCAGCAATTTTTCCCCGAACAATGGCGGTACAATGTCCACCCCCAATTTTTTCATATCCGACTAAATGAACCCCGGCGGACTTCAGCATCATATCAGCCGTTCCCACAATAGCCGGGAAGCTCTGAGTCGAAACTAAACCCAGAGCCATATCTCTAAACTCGTGCTGAACTGACTGTTCAGAATAACCGGAATTTTGTCTGTTTGCGTCCATTTTCAATCATTCCGATGGGTCGGGGAACAGGGGTGTTGACTGTTAACCGACAACCAACACCCGAAATGCTTCAATTCTGGGGGTTATTGAAGGCTTTGCGATGGGGAAGTAAGGTATCCAATAACTGACTGAGGTGATCTTTTCCATAGATGATCGGAGGGAGGGGCTGGGATGACAGTTCCAGCGATTCTGGAGACTGTGGAGCCAGAGCCGTTTCTTCCGATTGTTCCGAGGAAGATGCGATCGCCGTTTCCGGTTCAGGAGAAGTTGAGAGAACATCCGAAGGTTGAGCAGGTTTTTCTTCCAATATCGCCGTAATCTGCGGTTCAGGAGGAAAAGAGGCTAACTCAGATAGAGGATCGAACTCGTCCTCAAAGGTCGAAATTCTCTGGGGTTCTGGGGACTGTGGGGGTTCGGGTGGGGGAGGCACCTGTTCTGGTTCTAATAAACGAGATTGATCCCCAATCAGAGATCTCGCAGCAACGACTTGTTGAGGTGCAATAGAACTCTCCAAAATCGTTGTCTCTGAACCAATACAGGCATTTTCCCCAATAGTTCCTGATCCCAGGATTAACACCCCCGACCCCAACACTACCCCGGCTTCTATCTCTAGGATACCTTGATAAACCTGAATAATGACTCCCCGACCGATACAAACTCCCGCAGCAATCCGAAGCTGACTGTCAGTTGCAGCTTGTAGGATTACTCCTGGTGCTAAGGTGGCATCTGGATCGATAGTGACATCGCCACTCACATAAACATCAGGGTTTAGGAGTTGCGGTGGCGATATGTTCATGGTTGCTGGAACCTAAAGAGTGCTTCAACAGGGAACTGGATGGATCGTTAAGGACGTTGAATGATTTCCTCCAGTACCCGACGTTTGGCTTTGGAGTCGATCCCAATCAACCGCACATATTCGCCGCGATGTTCGTTCACGCAACCCTCTAAAGCTGCCATCACTTCCGAAATATTGTTAGATTGAATCGGAGAACAACTGTGCCAAGATCCGGTGCGGAAGCGACGGGCATCGGCGTGTTCAGTGCCAATTTTGTAACCTTTGGTTAACAGATCCCGAACTTGATCCGTAACTGTGTTACCAAATTTACTTTGGGGAGCCGGAGCCGCACTGGTGCTGCTGGTAGAAGCACCCGCCGCAGCCGGAGCAGTTTTGACAACTTTACCATCGGGACGTTGAATAATTTCTTCCAACACCCGGCGTTTGTTTTTGGGGTCAATGCCAATCAGACGCACATATTCCCCAGAATGCTCACTGATGATGGCATCTAATTTGGAGAGAATGTCTCCCACCCCTGATCCAGAGATGCTAGGGCCACTATTCCAAGATCCGGTGCGGAAGCGACGAGCATCGGCGTATTCTGTGCCAATTTTGAAGCCTTTGGCTAACAGATCCCCAACTTGTTGCCCCAGAGCGGAACTGCTACTGGTGGCTGAACTTGCAGGTGCAGATGCAGAGACACTGACCTTACCACTGCCAGATTTGCTGACAACTTTACCATCGGGACGCTGAATAATTTCTTCCAACACCCGGCGTTTGTTTTTGGGGTCAATGCCAATCAGACGTACATATTCTCCTGAATGCTCGCTGATGATGGCATCTAATTTGGAGAGAATGTCTCCTACCCCTGAGCCAGAGATGCTGGGGCCACTGCGCCAAGATCCGGTACGGAAGCGACGAGCATCGGCGTGTTCAGTGCCAATTTTGAAGCCTTTGGCTAACAGATCCCCGATTTGTCCCCCTAAATCGGAACTGGCGCTGCTGGCCGAACCTGAAGCAGTTGTTGCTGTGCTAACTTTACCATTGCCAGATTTCTGAGCAACGGGGCCATCGGGACGTTGAATAATTTCTTCCAACACCCGGCGTTTGGCTTTGGAATCAATCCCTAACAGACGCACATATTCCCCGGTGTGTTCTCGCAGACAAGCTTCTAAAGCTGCAACGACTTCTCCAGTATTTTTAGCGGTGATCGGAGCACCACTACGCCAAGATCCAGTGCGGAAGCGACGAGCATCGGCGTGTTCAGTGCCAATTTTGTAGCCTTTGGCTAACAGATCCCCGATTTGCTGCACGATTTCGGAGGCTAAATTGGCACTCCCGGTAGAGGAATTGGAGCGATCGCGTCCACTCCCATTACCAAGACCCGCCGCTTCATTACGGATGGGGTGAATACAAGAAGCGTTTTCAGAACAGTGATAACCTGCTTTCAAAGATTGGTTGACCCCAATCACATCAGCCGCAAAGCTGCTATCGGCTTCGGTGACATCAGGTAAGCGATCAGCTTGTTGTTGATTGGTGATAATTGAACCCGATGGAATATATTTTCCAGGGGGAATTTCCACATCTTTGACCAAGACGTGCATCATCACAATGCAACCATTCCCGACTCTAGCGTTAAATACCGTAGAGCGAAATCCAATAAAACAATTATCTCCCACATAGGCGGGGCCAT
Organism: Planktothrix serta PCC 8927; assembly: GCF_900010725.2. NCBI lineage: Bacteria > Bacillati > Cyanobacteriota > Cyanophyceae > Oscillatoriales > Microcoleaceae > Planktothrix > Planktothrix serta. The sequence continues at coordinate 167,348 of NZ_LR734865.1, forward strand.
GAATTAGGGCCATGTGGGTAATTGAAGAATTCTTCCCAACCCAAACGGAGTAATATTGACCGTCATCACCTTTGACGCGACCTTCTTCTAGGCCATGAATCACTACGCCGTCTTGGATATTGCTATTTTCGCCAATCGCAAAGGGTGAGCCTTCATCGGCGCGAATCGAGGTACCGGGGGCGACTAATACATGGGCCCCAATCCGAACGTCACCAATAATATTAGAAAAAGAATGTACATAAGCCGTTGGGTCGATTTTCGGCTCTGCCAAGTTCTTCGACCAAGGGGTTGGAGGTGCCGCTAGGCCACGAACTGCCATATTTTAATTTCTCCTAACCGAATAGTTGTTTGTTGTCCGTTTTCAGGGGTTCGTTATCTCAGGTTTCAAAATCGGGGATTAATCAGAAGTTGATTCAATTAAACATTAAGAAGGTCTGAAGTTTTTAATTTCGGGTGCGGAATCTCAACTTTTTTTCAAAATTTGACTTATCCTAATAATTAACTTATCCCTACCTTCTCCCTCTTAAAAAATTTAAAGCTCCTGGCTTCTCAATTGCTCCCAGTTTCTCTCCTGTTAATAATGATCTTTTTTGCTGTAAATCAAGCGATTTTCCACACTTACAGTGTCAATAATGGCAACAATAGCCGCATCGCTGGGGCGTTTTTCACTCCCTTCTATTTGACGGGCTGCACTACCTCGACTGACAAGTACCCATTCGCTCACTCCAGCCCCTACGGCATCAATCGCCACCTCATATCCATTGGATATATCTTCTCCATTTTCATCGACAAATCTGACTAGGAGAAATTTAGAACCGCGTAAACTGGGTTCTTTTTGATTACCGACGACCGTGCCAATCACTTTGGCAATTTGCATAAGGGTGGGAGGAAGAATAAAGGGAAATTTGCAAGAATAAATAGCAGGATCTGCCTGCTTCGAGTCTTGGTTTAAATTCTCTGGAAATTAGGGACGGTTGATGGGACGCCCAGCCACCATTTCGCGGAATTGTTCTACCGCTTCGGTGTAGCGAATGGGTAAAACGTATTCTAAATTTTCGTGAGGACGAGCAATAATATGGGTCGATAAAACTTCTCCACCCTTGACTCGTTTGACAGATTCAACTCCCGCCGCTACGGATGCTTGGACTTCGGACACATCGCCCCGTACAATCACGGTAACGCGACCACTGCCAATTTTCTCATATCCAACTAAGGTGACACGGGCAGCTTTTACCATTGAGTCTGAGGCTTCAACAATAGCAGGAAAGCCTAAAGTTTCGATCATGCCGACTGCAATCGCCATTAAATTTGACTCCTAAAATCAATCTAAACGGTTAAGGAATAATACGGAATTTCAGCCTAGAACAGGAATAATTCCGATTTCAATTGAAATTGACTTTTAAAGCGTGAAATTGCTGTTTAAAACTTCTCCGCTCGTCAATTCAACGTTATACTTTTTTAGTCTCTAGTAAGACCGGAATTGCTCCACCGCATCGGTATAGCGAATCGGGAGAACATATTCTAAGTTCTCATGGGGACGAGCAATAATATGGGTGGAAGTTACTTGACCACCGTTGACTCGTTTGACGGATTCAATTCCCGCCGCTACGGATGCTTGGACTTCGGAGACATCGCCCCGGACAATCACGGTGACTCGGCCACTGCCAATTTTCTCATATCCAACTAAGGTAACGCGAGCAGCCTTTACCATTGAGTCTGCGGCTTCAACAACAGCAGGAAAGCCCAGGGTTTCAATCATTCCAACAGCAATTGACATTGTTTAACTCCTAATTAATGAACAGACTAAACTACAATGTATTTTTAAGCAATAAGTGACTTTCCAACAGCTTAAACCGTCGGATTTAGGACTACACTCGCCAGTCGTAGTTCGCCTTTAAGTCAAATTTTACGGCTTATTGCTCCCTAGATTTCGCAATAGTTATATTTTCCTATTGCTCACCTCCAGCCTGTTAGGATGGAAGGAGAGATAAGCTTTGCTCTTGGGGAGCGAGACGGTCGCGGTAGGCTCTACCGTACCTTAATTTTTTGTCAATTACGGCTTTACATTACCTACAATTTCAATTTGCAGAAATAGTAACGAACCTCCCTCTCTAAGAATAGGAGAAGCGTGACACTCTTGACAATATTAATCTGCATTATATTTTCTCATTTTTAATATTATTTTTGGTGATAATGAATTTTGATTAAGTTTTGTTAAGTTTTTGAGAGATAAAATCATGCCATAAGATTTTTAACTCTATTTTATAGAGCCATATTGATTTAAGCTCTATAAAAATGTACAAAAAATCGAGAGATCAAGGCTGAGAGCAAACCCAAAGGCGAAATCTTGGTATAGTAAATTGATAATTCATAAGAATTTTCTAATTTAACTTAAATGACTGATTTTCTCCTCCAGACCAGTTGGTGGATTCCTTTGTATGGCTTATTTGGGGCAATCTTGACCTTACCTTGGTCAACAGGACTGGTGCGACGAACCGGGCCAAGACCCGCCGCCTACTTTAATTTGTTAATGACGGTTTTGGCTTTTATACATGGTTCAGTGATTTTCCGTACCACCTGGGATGAACCCATTCAGCAAATTATTATCCATTGGGTACAAACCACCGATTTAGACCTGTCCTTAGCCCTGGAAATTTCCCCAGTGAGTTTAGGGTCAATGGAATTAGTCACCAGCCTAAGTTTAATTGCTCAATGTTACGCCCTAGGATACATGGAAAAAGACTGGGCACTGGCTCGTTTTTTTGCCCTGATGGGATTCTTTGAAGCGGCAATTAGTGGATTAGCGTTGAGTGATTCTTTATTACTTAGTTATATTCTCCTAGAGTTATTAACCCTTTCTACCTATCTCCTCGTTGGCTTCTGGTATGCTCAACCGTTGGTAGTGACGGCTGCTAGGGATGCCTTTCTCACGAAACGGGTGGGGGATGTGTTGCTATTGATGGGGGTGGTTTATCTCTCGACAACGGCCGGAAGTTTGAGTTTTTCCGATTTGGAAACCTGGTCAGAAACGGCCTCCTTACCCCCGTTAACGGCTACCTTACTGGGTTTAGCGTTAATTGCGGGGCCGATTGGAAAATGTGCTCAATTTCCCTTGCATTTGTGGTTAGATGAAGCGATGGAAGGCCCAAACCCAGCCTCGATTCTGCGAAATTCGGTGGTGGTGGCTAGTGGGGCCTATGTTTTAATCAAACTACAACCCGTTTTAGCATTATCTCCGATTGCTTCAACAACGTTGGTCGTTTTAGGCACGGTCACGGCCATTGGTGCTTCCCTGGTTTCGATTGCTCAAATTGATATTAAACGGGCCTTATCCCATTCCACCAGTGCCTATTTAGGATTGGTATTTATTGCGGTTGGAGAAAGTCAAGTTGATATTGCCCTTTTATTATTGTTAACCCATGCGATCGCTAAATCTCTAATTTTCATGAGTGCGGGTTCAATTATTCTCACCACCAACACCCAAGATTTAACGGAAATGGGCGGGTTATGGTCAAAAATGCCCGCCACGACAACGGCTTTTATTGTGGGGTCGGCGGGTTTAGTAGCGTTAATGCCCTTGGGAACGTTTTGGACGATGCGGCGTTGGGTCAATGGATTTTGGACAGTTCCCCTGTGGTTAATTTTAGTGTTGCTATTGGTGAATTGTTTAACAGCTTTGAATTTAACCCGGATTTTTGGGTTAGTTTTTGCCGGAAAACCGCAACAAAAAACCAGACGCGCCCCAGAAGTTGCATGGCCAATGGCAGTACCAATGGTTGCCATGATTATTGTGACTTTATTAGTTCCAATGATGTTACAACAATGGCAATTATTACTCAGTTGGAATGCACCTTTCGTTGAAGTTCCTGCTTCTGGATTTGCTGAGACTTTGCGTCAAGTAACAGTTCCTTTACTGTTAATTTCTGGTTTAATCGGAGTGACAATTGGAGGAGCTATTTATTTATATGGAATGGGTTCTAAACCGTTCAAATTACCCTGGAAAGGATTGCAAGATTTATTCGCCTACGATTTTTATATTGATCGAGTTTACAATCTCACGGTTGTTTTATTGGTCAGTCGAATTTCTGCGTTGAGTGCTTGGATTGATCGCTATATTATTGATGGAATTGTTAATGCTTTTGGTTTAGCAACCTTGTTTAGTGGAGAAGGCTTAAAATATAGCATTTCTGGACAATCCCAATTTTATCTGCTCACCATTGCTGTCGGAGTCGGAGGACTCGTGGGACTGATGTTGTGGCTCTTTTAATCCCAGATTTAGACAGATCGACTGATAACTAATTATGGGCGGGGAAACCCCGCCCCTACAACTGATAACTGATTTATGCTTAGTGTATTAATTTGGGTTCCTTTGTTAGGTGCGGCTTTAATTGCTTTTTGGCCGAATATTTCGGGTAAAACGGCTCGTCAATTGTCATTGGCGATCGCTGGAGGGTTATTTTTATGGTCGTTAGTTTTAGCCGGATTATTTGATCCGAGTAATCCCTCCTTACAATTTAAAGAATATATTCCTTGGATTAAACCCTTGGGATTAAATTACTATTTAGGGGTTGATGGTTTATCGTTACCTTTAGTAATTTTAAATGGTTTATTAATTACCATTGCGATCGCCAGTACGGATTTATTTATTAGTCGCCATCAACTTTATTATGCGTCTATATTGCTGATTGCGGCTGGAATTGCCGGAACATTTTTATCCCAAAATCTCTTATTGTTTCTGCTGTTTTATGAAGTAGAACTGATTCCCCTTTATCTATTAATTGCGATTTGGGGAGGGAAACGCAAAGGTTATGCAGCCACTAAATTTCTACTTTATACCGCCATTTCCGGCTTTTTAATTTTAGCTTCCTTTTTAGGGATTGTTTGGCTAACTCATACCCTTGATTTTGATTTAGATACGATTAGTTCAACGGCGTTAGGAGTCTCCTCTTTACCCTTAACAACTCAACTAATTTTATTAGGAGGTCTTTTAATTGGATTTGGAATTAAAATCCCTCTGGTTCCCTTCCATACCTGGCTACCGGATGCTCACGTTGAAGCCTCAACCCCCGTTTCTATTCTCTTAGCCGGGGTTTTATTAAAGTTAGGAACCTACGGACTATTAAGATTTGGTGTAGGCCTATTTCCTGATGCTTGGTTAGTAATTTCTCCCTGGATGGCAAGTTGGGCCGTAGTAACGGTTTTATATGGAGCTTTTTGTGCCATTTATCAGAAAGATATGAAGAAAATGGTCGCCTATAGTTCTATTGCTCACATGGGGTATATTTTACTGGCGTTTGCTGCCGCTAACTCCATCAGTTTGTTAGGGTCTGTGATGCAAATGGTCAGTCATGGTTTAATCTCAGGATTAATGTTTTTAACCGTTGGAGTTGTATATCGAAAAGCCGGAAGTCGAGACTTAGATATTATTCAAGGATTATTGAATCCAGAACGGGGTTTACCCTTAATTGGAACCATCATGATTATGGCAGTCATGGCGAGTGCAGGGATACCCGGTTTAGTCGGATTTGTGGCAGAATTTATTATATTTCGAGGCAGTATGGAAGTCTTTCCAGTCCAAACTTTATTGTGCATGATCGGAACCGGATTAACCTCCGTTTACTTCATAATTATGATGAATAAAGCTTTCTTTGGTCGCCTCTCAGAATATGTGGTAAATTTGCCTCCCGTCCAATGGCGCGATCGAATTCCAGCGATAGTTTTAGCCTTAATTATTGTTGTGTTAGGAATTCAACCGAATCTGATGGTGAGATTAAGTGATGCGTCTACAACAGCGTTAGCTCATACTCAACCTTTGTTTGCGAATCATCTCCTAGAAAAACCTTAATATTCCTCAATGGGACTCTGACTTTCTGGGAGAGAGTCAGAGTCATTCTTCACTTAGAATCCACTTGTTTGTACAATAAAATCAACTGCAATTTTAATCAAAACTTTAAACAAAATGACCCCTACCCAATTTTCTGCTACCTCTCAACATCCTCTGTCTGAGTATATTTATCGCCTAGAGTCCGGTGAAGCCTTATTACCCGATTATCCCGAAAATTTGGTTGAAGTTGTTGGCATTTTAAAAAGTTATGGTATTGTTCTGGATGCTTATTCCAAGAATTTAATTTATATTGCGGAGGGGCAATTTTTAGAATTATTTCCGTTTTTTAAATATTTTAATGGAGAGGTAAAAACCCAAAAAATATTTCAATATTTGTGGCATGATCGGATTAATTTTGAATATGCTGAATATTGTATGAAAATTATGTTTTGGCATGGGGGAGGAGCCTTAGATCGCTATTTAGATTCTCCTGAATTTGTGCAGTTAGCCACCGCCGCAATTCAAGCCAAAATCAAGGGAAATCTAATCATTCAACCGTTACACCAACTTTTCCCAGAATTTCTACTTGAACAAATTCGACAACTTGCTTATTACAGTGGATTAGGTCAATTTTGGCGGGTGATGAGTGATATGTTTATTTCCTTGAGCGATCGCTATGATCAAGGAGAAATTAAATCGATTCCTGATGTAGTCAATCATATTTTATTAGCCTTAGTAGAAGCTGCCAATAAACCGATTACTTATAGTGTAAAAATCAATAATAAAGTTTATGATATCCTGCCAAAATCTGCCGGATTAACCTTTTTAATGGATACGGCTGTTCCCTATGTTGAAGCGGTTTTCTTTCGAGGAGCCCCTTTCCCTGGAACAGTTTCTTATAATGCTCAAGCCCATCAAATTCCCACAGAACAAAAAGACTTTGCTTATGGTGCATTATACGCCGATCCCTTACCCATTGGCGGTTCAGGAATTCCCCCAACTCAATTAATGCAGGATATGCGTCATTTTCTTCCCGATTATTTACATAATATTTATCAAAATAGTTGTCGAGGAGAAGACGATTTACGGGTGCAGATTTGCCAAAGTTTTCAAAAGTCTATGTTCTGTGTAACAACAGCCGCTATTATTGGATTAGCACCCCATCCTATTAGTACAACTGATCCCGAACAAAAACAAGCTAATCGTATCTATTTTGAAAACTGGATGGATCGCTTTTTAAACTCTCGTTTAGGGGAAGTTAATAAACCGACATCCAGGGAATGTAAGCTATTTCCAGAACGTTAAAAGACTAGAAACCGGGTTTCTGATTAGTTAAAACCAGAGCGAGGATTATCAAATGGTAGCAACACCGGAAAGTTTACAAAAATTTATTGATTTTTGTAAAGAACATATCACAGGACAAGAAAGAAAAGAAGCACAAACTTTTTTAGATCGTTTTTTTAAAGCATTCGGTTATGAGGGTGCTTTAGAAGCGGGAGCAAAATATGAGGAAGCGATCAAAAAAGCGAGTCAAAAAGGTAAAACTGGTTTTGCTGATTTAATTTGGAAACCTAAAGTTTTAATTGAGATGAAACAACGGGGTGAGGATCTAAATAAACATTATGCCCAAGCTTTTGCTTATTGGCAACGTTTAGTACCTAATCGCCCTCGTTATGTGATTCTTTGTAATTTTGATGAATTTTGGATTTTTGATTTTGATAATCAATTAGATGAACCTGTTGATAAAGTTGCTCTGATTAACTTAGTAGAAAGAGCGAGTGCTTTTGCTTTTATGGAGTTGGGAAATCGGACTCCTGTTTTTAGAAATAATCAAGTAGAAATTACTGAAATTGCGGCGCGAAGAATGGGAGAATTATTTACAACTTTACAACAAAGATTATCAAAAGAAAGCAATTCTGAATTAATCGCTCAACGCTTTATTTTACAATGTGTGTTAGCCATGTTTGCCGAAGATCGGGGATTATTACCTCAAGATTTATTTATTGCTTGTGTACAAGATTGTCTGCAAAATAAACTAAGCTCTTATGATATCATTGGGGGATTATTTAGAGAAATGAATCAAACCGGAATTACTCCGGCTGGGCGTTATAAATCTGAAAAGTCGGCTATTACCTATAATATCGGTCAAAGATGGGCTGTGACTCTTTGCCCGGAAGCAGAAGAAAAACTGGAATTGAAAGTTGCAAAAATCATTGAGTATTTAGACAAAAATTATCTCTTAAAGCAATGGGTAATATCTGATATTGAAGCTACGGGAAGTTACGGCAATTGCTTGACTTCGCGGTGTAATAATCAGGAAATATTTCAAGTATTTACTTCTGATTTGTTGGAGGTAATGGGGGAAGAAGGTCAAGTTATTGAATTAGATGCTAGTTTAATAAAAGATGACGAGGAATGGTTTAAAATATTGATTAGAGATGGGGTTTCAATTGATTTACTGGGGAGAGGAGAGATGATACCACTGACGGTTTTGGGGAAATATGTTTATGTTGACAAAGAACTATTTATGTGGTGAATAATATATGACAGCAAAAATAAACATCAGCAACTTGGGTAATTCCTTAGCTTTGCCAATACCGGACTATATTGTAAAATTTTTCAACCTGAAAGCAGAGGACTCAGTAATTTGCAGTATAGAAAATGGAAAAATGGTTATAGAGCCTGTAAATAATAAAATTTCAAAATATACCCTAGATGAATTATTAGCAGGCGAAATAGAACCGGGCGAAGAAATCTCTTGGGGAAAACCAGAAGGAGAAGAATTTTGGTAAATTATATCCCCGAACTATCCACGAGAAAAATATTAAACTACTTGTTTACCATCACTACTCTCAATATAACGCCGCAACACCGAATTAATTGTAGTTTTGTACTCGGCACTTTGCTCTCGAAACCATGCTATCACCTCAGCATCTAACTGAATCAAATTACGAGCTTGGGCGGCTGGTATTCTTAGCGTAGCATGATCAAAAAATTCATCCGTCAAAGGTGGAATATCAGAGTAATCAATATCCTCATCATTCATCGCTTCTAATGCTTTCCAATTAGTACGAGAGATATTGCTCGAATCGTTGACGCTCATATCGATTTGCCTTTCGTGCTGATATGATCCTAATTATATCATCCTGCCTTTGTTGTCCAGACAACAACCGCTACACCATTTCGCAAAAACCCGATCCCAATCCAACGATCCTCCCCATAGTCAGTACGTTGATCGATCTCTGTTAGCATCGGGCGATCAAACATCTCAGAAACATCTGCAAAATCAATCCGATGTTTGGCAATATTTTCCGATCTCTTTGCTTCGTCCCATTCAAACTGCATGAAAAATCAATCAATGCTAAGTAGAGTCTAAATTTATGATACGTTATTTCGCACTCAAAGAAACCGGGTTTCTGAGAAATTGCGATCGCGCCAACGCCAAGAAACCGGGTTTCTGCAATAACCTTTGTTTCCCAACCGAGAGATTTATTGAGAAACCCGGTTTCTGACCTCCAGCGTGCCACGAATATCTTCCAGAGTAGGAAAGTCTTCTGCCCATGTTCCAGCTAGGGAATAAACCAGTTCCGCCCAAGGAGTCGAAGTATCTAATGTAGCACTCGATGGGTTAGCATTCAGGTGCTGGGCGCGAATAAATTCCGCAAAAGTGAGAATTTCGCGGGATTGCTCTTGAGGAAGGCTTTTAACAATCTCGTAGATTTGTTCAATGATAGTCATAATCTGATTGGTGATAAAGTATGTTTATTGCTATTTAATCTAACTGATTTCATGTTATCATAAAATTACTTGAGAGCAGGAGGTAATGACCATGCAAACCCAAGAAAAACTAGCTATCGAAAAGCTACCACAAACAGAGAAACGTTATTACACGCCGGAGGAATATCTAGCATTAGAAGAAACTGCGATCGACAAAAGTGAATATCATGATGGGGAGATAGTAACAATGCCAGGCGGAACAACTAACCACAACAAACTCGCGCTGAATTTTTGCCGCAAATTTCCTTTGACTGTGAATGGTCAAGATTACGAGATATTTATCAATGATGTGCGTCTGTGGATACCCCAAACTCGCCGTTATGTCTATCCCGATATCATGGTGATTCAAGGAGAACCCATCTATCAAGAAAATAACCCAACAGTTGTGATAAATCCTTTAATGATTATTGAGGTTTTGTCTAATTCAACTAAAGACTATGACCGAGGGGGTAAATTTCTCGCCTATCGCTCAATTCCTGAATTTAAAGAATATATTTTAATTGACCAATATAGCTATCATATTGAACAATTTGCTAAAATTTCTAACGGGAAATGGGTATTAACAGAATATGATTTAGAAGAATCTATCTTAACCCTTGAATCCGTAGAATTTCAAATCCCGCTAAGAGATATTTACGAACGAATTAATTTTGAAGTTACAGATGAAGAAGGGAACGAACCAACAACTTAATTTCCAGTTAATTCTATATAATAATAAAAAAACCGAGTGTTACAAAAGCTATAAGTAGGTTGTTGCGCTTTAGCACCGTATCGTAAAAACGTGCTTCTGAGTGATTTCTTGACAAAATAAGCTATAGTATTTATTTTATAATATATTAATTATGACTCAAACCTTTCCCATCGAGCGCACGATTAAAACATTCAGTCAACCGCAAACCCAATTCAACCTCCAACGGAATACAGATGATCAATTTTTTACTGAATGGTTAAACCCTGATAGCGAAATAACAGAAAAGGAACAAAAAGCCCTTGATGCTATTCAGCAAAAATACTTTTATCAACTGTCTGATGGTCAACTGGGAGAAGAAACGATTAAATTGATTGTTCTCTCTCCATTACTTGATTTAGCGGGATTTTTTGATCCTCCATTTAGGTTTAAAACCGAAACAACTGTGCAAATTACAGCAGAAAGTGAGGATGTAATTTATCGAGGACGAATTGATGCGCTTGTTCTCCTAGAAACCCTGTGGGTTGTGGTCATAGAATCCAAAGAAACGAGTTTTTCTTTAGAACTTGCTTTACCACAAACCTTCGCTTATATGCTAACTAATCCCCATCCAGAACGACCTGTTTTTGGCATGGTAACAAATGGCGGAAATTTTATCTTTGTCAAACTGAACAATCAAGAATTTCCTCGATATGAATTATCTAATATATTTTCCTTGCTTCCGCGTCACAATCAACTGTATGATGTGTTATTAATTCTCAAATGTCTAGGACAAATGGTAGTATCTGATTGCTAAACTGTATGGTGTGTAAACTGCATCGGATGCACTAAACCTATAATTTAATCTGTTAACTTTATTCACCTAAATATGAAATCTTCTCGATTACAAAAACTGATAGCCTATCTGCGTCCCCATTGGAAAGCTGCCACATTAGGAATTGTCGCGCTATTTCTCGTTAACGCTGTGGGGGTTTATATTCCAATTTTAATTCGGGATGTAGTTGATGAGCTACAAGTGGCAATTGAGTTTAATACCGTACAGACTCAAGTATTTTGGATTTTTATTTTAGCCTCGATTATGTGGGTGATTCGGATGATTTCCCGCATTATTATTTTTGGGGTGGGTCGTCAAGTTGAATTTGATTTAAAACAAACGATTTTTAATCATTTATTAACCCTAGAACCCTCCTATTTCTCAGAAAGTACCGTTGGAGATTTAATTAATCGGTCTACCAGTGATGTTGATAATATTCGCCGTTTATTAGGGTTTGCTGTTCTCAGTATTGCGAATACGATATTTGCTTATGGGTTAACGCTTCCGGTGATGTTAGCCATTAACTTTCGCCTAACTTTATTATCAATTTCTGTTTACCCGTTCATGTTGATTTTAGTACAGGTGTTTAGTGGAAAACTCCGAGATCAACAAACAAATGTTCAGAACAAGCTCTCGAATATCAGTGATTTGATTCAAGAGGATATGAGTGGGATTTCTTTAATTAAAATTTATGCTCAAGAAGAAAATGAACGAAAAGCCTTTGCTGGGAATAATCAAGAATTATTTGAGGCAAATTTAGAGTTAGCAAAAACCCGAAATCTTTTGTTTCCAATATTAGGAGGAATTGCGAGTTTAAGTTTCTTGATTTTATTAGGAATTGGAGATGAATCAATCACGAATGGAGAACTCAGTATTGGTGATTTTGTCGCCTTAATTCTCTATGTAGAACGCTTAGTTTTCCCGACGGCTTTATTGGGATTTACAATTACGGCTTATCAACGGGGAGAAGTTAGTATTGATCGAGTTGAAGCCATTTTAAGTGTTGAACCTCGGATTAAAGATCCCTTAGAACCCTTAATATTACCGACTCCGGTTAAAGGCTGGTTAAGTGCATTTCATCTGAATTATACCTATCCTAGAACTAAAATTCCCGCTTTAAATGATGTTAATTTTTTGATTAAACCGGGGGAAACCGTTGCAATTGTTGGCCCTATTGGTTCAGGAAAAACAACTTTAGCTAATGCCATTCCTCGGTTATTAGATATTAAGATGGATCAGTTATTTGTAGATGGTCAGGATATTACTCAGTTAACATTATCAGATTTAAGAAGTGCGATCGCTTATGTCCCCCAGGAAAGCTTTTTATTTAGTACCACTATTAATAATAATATTGCCTATGGCAACCCCCTAGCCAAACTATCTGAAATTGAAGTTGCTGCTAAAATTGCTAAAATTCATGAAGAAATTTTGAATTTTCCCAAACAATATGAAACCCTGGTGGGAGAAAGAGGAATTCAATTATCCGGCGGACAACGACAACGAACAGCCTTAGCAAGAGCATTATTAGTGGATGCACCGATTTTAATTTTAGATGATGCTCTTTCCAGTGTGGATAATCAAACCGCGACGGAAATTTTACAGAATTTAAAAGCTGGAGTCCAACGCAAAACCGTTGTGTTTATTTCCCATCAAATGTCAGCGGCTGCCATGACTGATCGGATTTTTGTGATGGATAAAGGACATATTATTCAAACGGGAACCCATGCTGAATTAGTAGCCTTAAAAGGACTCTATCAGACCCTTTGGAATCAACATAAATTAGAGGAATTATTAGTTTAAATGAGTTAATTACCAAGCGGGTAAATTTGGATCTTCCTGACAAGTGGAAAGCGACAAAGGTTGAACACTTTGGATGGAAGTAATTCTCATCTGGCTACTCTCTGTATTAACATCTAAACAGGCACAGGTATAGCCATAATTGCCATTGGTTTTAACATATTCTGGCCCATCAAGATCGGGAATATTCTCCATTCCGCTTGCTTGATATCCTCCTTGAACCGAAAGAGTCCACGTCCCCTCTGTGTCTTTTAAAAACCAATTAGCAGGAGTGGGATTTGATAACCATCCACACCGGGTTTCTAGGGCGTTAGCAGGTAGATTTAGGGTAAAAAAGCAGGAAATTATAGTAGGTATAGCGCTACGCGAAAGGGAACAGGGAACAGGGAACAGTAAGAAGTGAAAGGGTTTCAAGATTTAGAAATGTCCTAACTGTAATGCGTAGTGCTATATCNTTTACTACCACTTCGGCTACGCTCAGTGCAAGCTTTAGTTTTTCGGGAGAGCTTTTTCTGTTTTTGGGCTAAATTTTTCTGATGGCGATACAAATGTTTAGGGTTAGCATATTTGGTTACAGTTTCTCCATTGTGAACAATTGCAAAATCTTTTAACCCTAGATCAATCCCGATAACTTTGTTGCTTAATTCCTTAACTCTGTTTGATTCTACTTCACATAAAATTGAAGCAAAATATTTATCAGTCGAAGTTTTGGAGATTGTTACCGTTTTAATCTTTCCTGTGACTTCTCTGTGAAATATCGCTTTAATTTCACCAATCTTAGGGACTTTTAGATATTCACCGTTAACAGTAACGCTCTGGGGATACTGAATTGATTGCTTGTGATGTTTAGACTTGAAATTAGGAAATTTAGCTCGTCCCTCAAAAAAGTTCTTGTAAGCTCTGTCTAAGTTTATAGCTACACATTGGAGAACCGATGAGTAGCAATCTTCTTTGAGCCAAGGATATTCTTTTTTGAGTTGAGGGAGCATTCCTTTGTAAGATGCTAATTTTAGGCTTTTGCCAGTTTCTTGATAGTGCTGAATACAGGCATTTAAGGCAAAATTCCAATACCATCTTGCACAACCAAATGACTTAGCTAACGCCAATCCCTGTTCGGGTGTTGGATAGAGTCTAACCTTTGTTGCCTTCAGCACTTTGAATCACCTCCTTGGTTGGGTGTTATGATTTTGCTATCAAATACAGAGGTCGGGTTTTTACTCTTGAAATGCTGAATCGGCTACATGAAATCCTAGAAGAATTACTCCAAAAGTGGGATTGTAAATTAATTGAGTTTAATGGTGAAGATGATCATGTTCATCTTCTTTTTCAATATCATCCAGATATCGCTCTGAGTAATTTAGTTAACAACCTCAAATCCGTGACATCTCGAAAACTCAGGCAAGAATTCTCTGGTTATTTAAGTTCTTTTTACTGGAAAGATGTTTTTTGGAATGGTTCTTACTTTGTTGCAAGTTGTGGCGGAATAACTATTTCAACCCTGAGACGATATATCGAGAATCAAAATCAACCTGATTGTTCCGATAATCCTTGACCGCAATTCATCCCACGCTGCCCTACCGGGTCAGACGTGGGGCTTCTTGCGGAAGATGCTAAAATGCCAATTAATTTCGGATGCGTGAAAATAGCTTTCCAACAGCAGACGGTTCAGACGTAAAGTTCCTAGCAGTGGGTCAAGACAGGATCAAGCTTGGCTGTTTATCCCTACTCTCGGTGAGTTTACCCTCGTTTCTGCTGCTGTCAGAAATAATTTTCTCCCCGAATTTTGACGAACTAAAGCCGAATTACCTATATTGGGTGTCTTGAGGCTTTATGATCAAGACTGTGTGTGGTGTGAATTGAAGGAGTAAGATGACTGCCAATAGCCAACTCATCTTTGGTAAGGGACTTCGGCGTGGGTTCACAAGGCGGGGGGTTTTGCCCTTGGCCTATCGAGCAATGCCTCGACCCCTCTCTCGACAGCGTTTAGACGAGGAATTTTTTAAGCGATTATTTGATATTGTCTTCTCTCTGTCTGTTCTGATTTTGTTTGCTCCGGTTTACTTGATTTTGGCTCTGCTGATAGCCTTAAGCTCTCCAGGGTCAGTTTTTTATGTACAGGAGCGAGTGGGGAAGAACCGAAAGTTGTTCGGATGTATTAAATTCAGAACGATGGTGAGTAATGCCGATGAAATATTAGCGCAAATGATGGAAACTTCTCCTCATCTGCGAGAAGAATTTCAGAATAATTTCAAACTCAAACATGATCCTAGAATTACTTGGATAGGTCGATTTTTACGGGTGACAAGTTTAGATGAATTCCCCCAATTTTGGAATGTTTTAATCGGTGACATGAGTGTAGTTGGCCCTAGACCTTTAGTGGTGGAAGAACTACATAAATATGGTCGTCACATGGATAAAATCTTAACCATTAGACCTGGGATTACTGGACTCTGGCAAGTTTCAGGACGGAATGATATTCCCTATCCTCGTCGAGTTCAGATGGATTTATACTATGTCACCTTTAAGAATTTTTCGACAGATTTGGGGATTGTCATTAAAACTATTGGTGTTGTCATTTTTCCTAAAAATAATGGAGCTTATTAGTTCAAGATAAAAAATACAAAATTCAGGGATAACTTGAAGCTTATTTTATTTTTCTTGAACCCCAAAATTGAGGATTTATTTATCCCTAAACCTTCTGACATAGATAGGTTTAGGGATTTATTATGAGTCCCATAGACGGACAATTCAGGATAGAGTGGAACAGGCAACATGATCTGTTATTTTCCTGGGGATGAAATTGCCACATAGAAGTATGAATTAAAATTCGCCTTGAATTAAAACTGATGTCAGGTTAATTTGGTTATGGGTGCTGATCCAAAACTGACGAACCCGCAAGATCACGGTTATAGATTCGAGTGCTCAATTGCTGATGATCTTCTGGGGTGCAGATTGAATACACTCCCCTGATTAGTTATTATATATAATTAACCTAGGGAATATTAACTAACAAAACTCTAAGGAATAGTTTAAATGACGGAACGGAAACGAGCCTTAATTACTGGAATTACAGGTCAAGATGGCTCATACTTGAGTGAATTGTTACTAGAAAAAGGCTATGAAGTTCATGGAATCATCCGCCGATGTTCTAGCTTTAATACCGAGCGTATTGACCATATTTATAAAGATCCTCATAACGTTGAGGCGCGATTATTTCTACACTATGGAGATTTAACCGATGGCACAACTTTACGCCGAATTTTGGAAGAAGTTAAACCCGTAGAAATTTATAACCTCGGTGCTCAATCCCATGTTCGGGTAAGTTTTGACTCTCCAGAATATACCGTTGATACTGTTGGAATGGGGGTCTTACGTCTATTAGAAGCCATTCGAGATTATCAACAACGTACCGGAATTGAAGTCCGCTTTTATCAAGCAGGTTCTTCAGAAATGTTCGGGAAGGTGGTAGAAATTCCTCAAAAAGAAACCACACCGTTTTATCCCCGCAGTCCCTACGCCTGCGCTAAAGTTTATGGACATTGGCAAACGATAAACTATCGGGAATCCTACGGTTTATTTGCCTGTAATGGGATTTTATTTAACCATGAAAGTCCCCGTCGCGGCCCTACTTTTGTCACCCGGAAAATTACCCGTGCTGTGGCTCGAATTGTTAAGGGAAAACAAAAAGAAATCTATTTAGGAAATCTCGATTCTAAGCGAGATTGGGGTTATGCTAAAGATTATGTGCGAGCAATGTGGCTGATGCTCCAACATTCGGAAGCAGATGATTATGTGGTTGCTACAAACGAAACCCATTCTATTCGGGAATTCCTAGATATTGCCTTTGGTCATGTCAATTTAGATTGGCAAAATTATGTCAAATTCGATGAACGTTATTTGCGTCCGGCGGAAGTGGATATTTTAATTGGTGACCCCGCTAAAGCCAAAGAAAAATTAGGATGGGAACTGACTGTTACCTTTGAAGAATTGGTAAAATTAATGGTAGATTCCGATCTCAAAGCCTTAGAAGAAACTCAAGAAGCAAGCCATCACTTTGATTAATTACGGATACAATAGGGGCTAAATTCATGAATTCACTGGATTTAACAAATAAACGGATTCTGGTAACAGGGGGTGCGGGTTTTTTGGGTCGTCAAGTGGTGGCTCAACTGCATCAAGCGGGAGCCGATCCCAATCTGATTATGATCCCTCGTTCTAAGGATTATAATCTGTGTACCTTAGACGCTTGCCAAAAAGTTGTTCAGGGTCAAGATATTGTCATTCATTTGGCGGCGCACGTTGGGGGAATTGGCTTAAATTTAATCAAACCTGCGGAACTTTTCTATGATAATTTGATCATGGGAACTCAATTAATTGACAGCGCTTATCGTGCGGGAGTCGAAAAGTTTGTCTGTGTGGGGACAATTTGCGCCTATCCAAAGTTTACCCCAGTTCCTTTCAAAGAAGATGATCTTTGGGACGGATATCCCGAAGAAACTAACGCACCTTATGGAATTGCTAAAAAAGCCTTATTGGTGCAATTACAATCCTATCGTCAACAGTATGGTTTTAACGGTATCTATCTGTTACCCGTGAATTTATACGGCCCAGAAGATAATTTTGATCCCAAAAGTTCCCACGTTATTCCGGCTTTAATTTGCAAGGTTTATGAAGCTCAAAAACGAGGAGATCAGACCCTTCCCGTTTGGGGAGATGGTAGTCCTACCCGCGAGTTTCTCTATTCAACGGATGCAGCGCGGGGAATTGTGAGAGCGACTCAATTATACAATGAACCCGATCCAGTGAATTTAGGCACAAATCAGGAAATCAAAATTAAAGACTTAGTAGAAACGATTTGTGAATTAATGGAATTTGAGGGGGAAATTGTCTGGGAAACCGATAAACCGAATGGTCAACCTCGCCGTTGTTTAGATACAACGAGAGCCAAAGAAAAGTTCGGTTTTGTAGCAGAAGTTGGCTTTAAAGAAGGGTTGAAAAATACTATTGATTGGTATCGTCAGCACGCCGAATAATTGTTGAGCCATAAGGGTTAGTAGGATGGGCTATACCCATTCTACTATTAAACCCCTTCCTTAAAATTTCTCTATACTTAACCTTCAGGGTTAATTAACTCCATTGCTTGATTTAACAATTCTTCTGGATTGACTAACTGTTCTAATTGTTTTGAGTCATAAATTCCTTCTGAAACTTCTAAAGATGCTTTGTTAAGGGCTTGAAAATAAGCTTCTTCTAAAGTTGCATATAAATCTTCATCAGGAAGATAAATACCTTTTGATTTCGGCCGTTTGTTTAAACCTCGAATTTCTAAAATTGAGTTCCGAATGGAAACATCCCAAGAGCGAGTGGTGCGATTTTCAACTTTTCGTTTAATTAAATGCAACAGCAGAATTACACCATAACTGCGAATATTATTGATAATATCTTTACGACCCATTTCTTCTAATTCTTCCACAACAGCAAGAGAACCTGAAATATCGCCTTTAAGCAAAAGTTCTTTAAGGGTTAAGATTTCTTCCATAGGACAGCAAGGAACAAGATTAACTGTATTATAGCTTAGATAACAAAATCCAAGAAACCAGGTTTCTGCGTCAGTCTCGACGTTAATACCTGAATGGGGTTTAATAAAACAACAGAGTATTAAGAAGGAAAATCATGTTTAAGCAAAAACGCTTTTGGGGATTATTTCTAACAATTGTTTTGGTGATGATTGGGTTCAAAAGTTTTGCGGAAACGCCACCTCCACCCCCGGACTATTTTCCTCTACCTGTAGGAGGAGTGTGGGAATATCAAGCAAAAACGGCTGATGGGAAGCAATCTAAACTAACGGTTAAAGTTGAAGGGTTAGAAACACAATCCGATGGAACAACACTTTATAAAACGGAAAATAATTTGGGGTTTGCACCGTTTTATATTTGGTATGCTAAACCTAATGGATTAGTCAAAGAATATCGACAACTCTATACCTTTGGAGGAAATAATACCGAATATCGGTTAGAACCTGCAAAAACGATTCTAAAAAATCCTCCAGCATCTGGGGATACTTGGACTTGGGAAGGTCAAGAAATTGCGGTAATGACCACAGAAGTTAAAGAAAATTATCGGGTTGTAGGAACAGAAGATATTGAAGTTCCCGCCGGGAAATTTTCAACGTTTAAAGTCGAAATTGAGGGCACAAAAGCCGGAACTCCGTTTAAAAAAGTGGCTTGGTATGGGAATTTTATCGGGGCGATTAAATGGCAAATATTTGATGATAAAGGCACATTAAAAACCACAACGGAATTAGAAAAATATACTTTTCCTCCTAATTAAATTTAAGAGGCGATCGCAACTTCAAAACTCAGCCAAAATCTGTTAATTGCTGATAGGAGGAGTTAAAGGGGAAGCGGGAAGAGTAGATTCTGTTCCATAATTCGGTGCTGATGTCATCGGGGTTGTTTCTTCTGAAGAAATGGGATATTCGGGCTCTATGGGAACTGTCGGTTCAGTGTAATAATTAGGATCAGGTTCTTGATAGAATGAACCGCCTCCTCCCGATGTCGTCTCGGTCGGTAGAGTCTCATTAGTCTGTTCAGGATAACTGGGTTCTGGGGGGGTATAGGGTTCAACCGTTGAATAATTATCATCAGAATAACTGGTTACAGGAGTAGAGACTGAAGGGTCTGTAACGTAGGGTTCCGATCCGACATCAGAATAACTTTCTTCTTGAGGAGGAGAGAGTAAATATTCTTCTAATTCAGACTCAGAAGTTGATGAACTTTCACCCTCAGTTTCAGCAATAACACTGGTATTACTATATTGATCAACGGGTGCGGTTTCCTCGGTTTGTGCTTCTACTAAGGTTGAGTCATCCCCGACTTCTAAAGGTTCTTCTGTGGAACGTTCGGGCGCCACTTCCGCCGGAGATTGAGTTTCCACAGAGGGATTTTCAAACATCGGTTCTGTGGAATCTAAGTTATTGAAGGGATGATTAAATTGAAGGTTGGTTTTCTGACTAATAATATACCCATAACGCCGAGTTAAATCAAACCCAACCCAACCAAAAAATAAGGAGGTAATTAAGAATAAAATCGGAAGTAAAAACCCCAAGGAAGAAGTTGTTTCTATGGGTTCCCAAGTCGGAATATTGATAGGAACAGGTCGGATTTGAGGAAGAGGAGGAGGACTGGCGGGAATACTCGATAATGTAGCAACAGGAGTTAGGGGTTTTTCTTGAACCGCAACAGGGGTTTCAACAAGAGCTTTCACCGCCACAGATTCAGGGGTAGCAGGTACAATAACGGGATTTTGAGGTTGAATCAGGGTATGGGGAGATTGAATCACAGTGAGCGTGTCTTCAATGGGTAAAAAAGCAATCCACTGATCAACACCCTGGGGACGTCGGGAGGGTTCAATTTCTAATCCCCAGAAAATTAAGCGTTCAACGACGGGACTGAGGGTAGGTTGAATTTGTCTTAAACTGGGTTTAGAAGCGGTGAGTAACTGTTGTGTGGCTTCATTGACTCGCAAAGGTGCTTCTAAGGGAGGTTCACCTGTTAATAAACAATAAAACGTCGCCGCCAAACTATAAATATCCGTTGCGGGGGTTAGGTGTTGATGGGGGAGATAATGTTCTAGGGACGCATAACCAACGGATAACACCCGGTTACGGATGGGAAACCCCGCATTCTGTTCAATAAATCCACTCGTTAACCCAAAATCAACTAAGGTGAGGATATCTGTACCCTTGTGGAGCAGGATATTTCGGGGTTGGAGATTTCCGTGTAGTAAACCCTGTTGATGCAGTGTTCTCAAGGCGGAAGAAATCTGACGGATGTATTGTAGCGCCTGATCAACGGATAACGGAGAACTCGTTTTTAAGGTTTCTTCTAGGGTTTGGTTAGAAATATAATTCATCACCAAATAGGGTAAACCCTTTTCTTCAAAGATGTCCAGCACACGCACCAGATTAGGATGATGACACTGGCTTAAACGTTTAGCAACCGTGATAAATTGCTGCTTAATTTGGGGAAAATCAACGGAGGTGATAAATTTCGGATGCAGCGTTTTAATCGCCACCGTTTGATCAGTTAGATGGTGAGTTGCTTGGTAGGTCACGCCAAACTCGCCTAGACCAAGAACAGCATCAATCCGATATTTGCCGTTCTGGAGAACAATTTCCTGCGTTAGATTCATTTTGTGATTGCCAACTCCCCACCATATACTATCGCCCATACTATAACGACTAAATCGTTTTAGCATAGTCTACCTTTAGTTCTGGGATTGTAGCGCATCTGTTGAAATTAGCCAATAGTCAATCCTTAAGATTTTGATCCGGTATTGCGAACGTTAATTAATTTGTTGAGAAGATCGAACCAAAAAGATGATCCCATTGAAATTGCGATCGCTGTTAATCCCCATCCTATTATAGCTTTAATTAGATTAAAAGTCAATAAATTTTCTTCTGAATTAAACTGTCGATTCAGGTTAGATCTACCCCAGCCTAATGGGAGAGAGGAAAAGTCAAATAAATAAGAATAAAGAAAATCCTCTGTTAAATTTTGGCAGGATTCTGGAGAGTCGGGTTGGGGTTTTAAACAATTCTGAAGTTGAGAATTTGGCTCTTGAGTTAATACAATATTAATCGTTTGGCTGAGATTTTCTTGTAAAACAGGTTCTTGAAATAAGCGATTAGCTATATTTAAGGTATCTGCATTTAATCCAATGGCTGCAATTAATCCAATCACCAAGGTAATGAATTTTACTTGACGTTTATATACTCCCGATGCTCGGTTCATGGACTGTTCAAACCAATCTTTGATTTCCCGTTCTAAGGGTTCAATATTCGTCGATTCTCTGGCTTCATTACTGGCTTTGACGGCTAAAATTTTAAACAGTTTAATCTGATCTGGGTCAAAAATCTTTTGAATAGATTCAGAATCAATAGCTTTAATAAAATCTTCAATAGTCAAACTATCGATTTTCGGTTGTACCCCCGACTGTTCTAATATTACACCTATTAAAGCTAAAGCAAAGGTAGAACTGGGAATATAAGATGGCCCAATAGAACTTTTATTCACCCGTTGTTTATAATCTTTCCATGATTTAATTAACGGGTGTTGATAAAGTAAGTTTGTTACCGGAGTTCCTAAAATCATTTCCAGAGAACGATATAAATTTTTGGCCCTCCAATCAAAAACTGAACTGGCTAAAACTTCTTGAATTTCTGAGGTGAATAAACTCAGGAGCAAATAAATAAAAAATAAACCGATCACGACATTCAAAGTTGAGGGAATATTCATGAGTTGAGGTTGAATATAAACTGATTTCTCTATCAGGGTTAATTTTAACTGATTCTTCCCCCGTAGTAAGCCCTTTAGGGCTAAAACATTTAAAACGATTAAGAGAAAGCCCTGAAGGGCTTACTACTGTAGTAAGCCCTTTAGGGCTACAATATTTAAAACGATTAAGAAAAAGCCCTGAAGGGCTTACTACGGGAATTATGACTCAATCTCAAAAATTACCTCGTTTAGCCATAACATTAGGTGATCCATCAGGAATTGGGCCAGAAGTGGTGTTAAAAGCCTTAGCTGATCCGGTGTTATCTCAACATTGTGATCTGACTGTGATAGGAAGCGATCGCATTTTACAACAAACCTATCAGCAGTTACAAAGTCAAGGGTTTTATTCTGCAAAACCGGATAAATTAAAGATCATTAATTTAGATCCTGATCTAACTTTACCGAGTTTAAAAATAGGCGGCGGAAATGTCAGCAGTGGGGCGATGAGTTTTCAATATTTGGAGACAGCGATCGCTCGAACTTTAAAAGGGGAATTTGATGGTATTGTTACGGGGCCAATTGCTAAAAAATTATGGAATCTAGCGGGTTATGATTACCCCGGACAAACGGAATTATTAGCAGAAAAAGCCAAAGTTAAACGCTTTGGAATGTTATTTGTTGCTCGTTCTCCCTATACAGGATGGACATTAAGAACCCTTTTAGCTACTACTCATATTCCCCTTTCGCAAGTTTCCCAAACTTTAACGCCGGAATTAATGAGTTTAAAATTAGGGTTATTTGTGGATTGTTTACGTCATGAATTTGGACTAGAAAATCCTAGAATTGCTGTGGCGGGATTAAATCCCCATAGTGGAGAAAATGGACAGTTAGGAACAGAAGAAAAAGACTGGTTAATTCCTTGGTTAAATCAACAACGCGATCGCTATCCTTATATTCAATTAGACGGCCCGATTCCGCCTGATACGATGTGGGTTAAACCGGGTCAAGCTTGGTTTAATTTAGGGAAAAATGCCCATGATGGTTACTTAGCATTATATCATGATCAAGGGTTAATTCCGGTTAAATTAATGGCATTTGATCGAGCCGTTAATACAACGATTGGTTTACCTTTTATTAGAACCTCTCCTGATCATGGCACAGCCTTTGATATTGCTGGAAAAGGAATTGCAGATGAGTCTAGTATGAAAGCTGCTATCGAATTAGGAATAGAGTTAGTTAACAATCGTAATTATCCTTAATTCAGATGTCAAATTGAAATTCTAAACCGTCTATTCTCTGGTTTCAGTTAATCGAATTAATGATAACGGCTATTTTATTATTAGTCTCGTCTTTTGTTGTCAATAAACTGATGATTATCCTAATCTATTCTAAAATGAATATTAACCGATGCCTACATTAACAATATCTTCAGAACAGATTCAAGCAATTTATACCCATGCAGAACAAACCTATCCCCAGGAATGTTGCGGCTTATTAATGGGTAAAATTAACGAAAATCATGATAAAATTGTAGAGGAGATTATTTCTACTGAAAATGCTTGGAATTCGGAAACCGCTAAAACCTTTGAGGAAGTAGAAACCCCGAATAAACCCGTCACCTCTGAACGTCGGTTTACGATTTCTCCTCAACAAATGATTCAAGCCCAAAAACAAGGACGCGATCGCAATCTTGTTATTATAGGGATCTATCATTCCCATCCTGATCATCCAGCTATTCCCTCAGAATTTGATCGAGTTTGTGCTTGGTCAGATTATTCTTATATTATTGTTGCCGTCCAAACAGGAAAAGCAACCGACCTGCAAAACTGGAGCTTAGATGAGTATCAACAGTTTCAAGTTGAAGAATTAATAAGATATTAACCAATTTTCCTCCCTAGGACATACAATATATAGTTTTGATGACCAAAACCCGTAAAAGGGACGGTTATATTTTTTGTCGAAATTGCTATGCTAAATCCCAATCTGGATGAAATCCAGTTAACGAAAGACGACTACGAACGTTACTCCCGCCATCTGATTTTGCCAGAAGTAGGTCTGGAAGGTCAGAAACGCTTGAAGGCGGCGAGTGTGCTGTGCATCGGGACAGGGGGACTGGGTTCGCCGTTGCTGCTATATTTGGCGGCGGCGGGAATTGGACGCATCGGAATTGTGGATTTTGATGTCGTCGATCATTCTAATCTGCAACGCCAAATTATTCACGGGACGTCCTGGGTGGGAAAACCCAAAATTGAATCGGCGAAAAACCGGATTTTGGAGATTAACCCCGCTTGTCAAGTTGACCTCTACAACACCCGTATCAGTTCAGAAAATGCCCTGAAACTGCTGCAACCTTATGATGTGATTGTGGATGGAACAGACAATTTTCCGACCCGATATTTGGTTAATGACGCCTGTGTGTTGCTGAACAAACCCAACGTCTATGGGTCAATTTTCCGGTTTGAAGGTCAGGCGACGGTGTTCAACTATGAAGGGGGGCCAAACTACCGCGATTTATACCCCGAACCCCCACCACCAGGGATGGTTCCCTCTTGTGCAGAAGGCGGCGTTTTAGGAATTTTACCCGGAATGATTGGCGTGATTCAAGCCACAGAAACCGTCAAAATTATTTTAGGTAAAGGTCGAACATTAAGCGGACGATTGTTATTATATAACTCCTTAGAAATGACGTTCCGGGAGTTAAAATTACGTCCAAATCCTGAACGTCCGGTGATTGAAAAATTAATTGATTACGAACAATTCTGTGGAATTACCCAAGCCAAAGAACAGGAGGCAAAACAAAAAATGGATATTCCTGAAATGACGGTTCACGAACTCAAGGAATTACTCAATAGTGGGGCTGATGATTTTCTGTTAATTGATGTTCGTAATCCCCACGAGTACGAAATCGCAAAAATTCCGGGTTCGGTGTTAATTCCTTTACCAGATATTGAACAAGGCAAAGGTATTGAACAAGTTAAAGAACAGTTAAATGGTCATCGTTTAATTGCCCATTGTAAATCAGGAATGCGTTCGGGAAAAGCGTTAGGAATTCTCAAAGAAGCAGGCATTGAAGGCACTAACGTTAAAGGTGGAATTCTCGCTTGGAGTCGAGAAATTGATTCCTCAGTTCCAGAGTATTAAAGGAATTGAATTGTAAAACTATCCTAAAAGGGTGTGAGAGTGGGTTGTGTTTCTGTAAACTCAACTCACTTTTTTTTGAACTATTAAATTCAACAGGAACATCCATGAACGATAGGATTAATCCTAATTTTAATATCATCTAAATCAGATAGTGCTTTCCCAATCCTTCACAATTAATGGCATAATCAAACAAAATAGGGTCAATATTTTTGCTATGGTTGGTCAGCTTTTAGATGGACGCTATCAAGTCATAGACGTGATTGAGTCAACAGAGTTCGGGAAAACCTATCTCGCCAAAGATACTCGGCGACCGGGTGAATCGTTGTGTTTTGTTAAACATTTGCATCTCGCCCCAGAAGATGCCAAACTCGTTAATGTAGCCCGTCGTCGCTTTCAACAAGAAGCCAAGATCCTAGAGAAACTCTCCCAACATGATCAAATTCCGCAACTATTGGCTTATTTTGAAGAAAATCGAGAATTTTATTTAGTTGAATCTTATGTTGCGGGTCATTCATTAACAGATGAGATTATACCGGGTCGGCCATTACCGGAAAATCAAGTTATAAATTTACTAACTGATGTGTTAGGAATTCTCCGGTTTGTGCATCAACAGGGCGTGATTCATCGGGATATTAAACCCAGTAATTTAATCCGTCGTCAAAGCGATGGAAAAATGATGTTACTGGATTTTGGGGCGGTTCAAGAAATCAATCTGAACTCCAATCAAGATTCCCCCGCCAGTCGCGTTGGAACCCTTGAATATATGCCTATTGAACAATTCCAATGTCATCCCCATTTTAATAGTGATATTTATGCGTTGGGGATGATTGCAATTCAAGCATTAACGGGTTTACCTGCATCGGAACTGCCAAAACTGCGAAGCAATAATGGTTCAGATACAGGAGAAATATTTTGGCGACATTTAGCAATTGTCAGTGTTGAATTGGGCGATATTTTAGATAAGATGGTTCGCTCTGATTATCGCCAACGCTATCAATCGACGGATGAAGTTTTAGCCGATCTTAAAACCATTCGTCTATCCGCTTCTCCTAACCTCTCTAAACTAGAAATTTATCGAGAAGAAGTTAAAAGTTGTGCCAACCATCATCGCGGTGAAATTTCGATTGTAGGTCGGCAAATTTTAGAAGAACTACGTTTTAATTTAGACCTGTTACCCGAAGAAGCAGAAGCCATTGAAGATGAAATTTTAAACCCCTATCGTAAATATCGGGAAAAAGGAGAACGGTATGAACAAGCTTTAATTGCAACCCTACAACAAGAGTATCCTTTTACGCCTGAAACCCGTGAAGAATTACAACGATTACAACAACTTTTGGGCTTGACGGATGAAGATATTGCAACGATTGAAAAGCAGGTTTTACCGCAATCAATTTTAACTCAATTCCTTCAATTCATTCAGAAGTTTAAATTCACACTTCCTCAACCTCCCTCTCGAAATGTTCAAAATATAGAGTCTAAATCCCTTAAAAAACCTCGTCTTTCTCAACTGCTTTGGTTAGGCTTAGGATTGCTGAGTTTATTAGGAATTATTCTCGCAATATCTGAATATCAAAAATGGCAGAATTTAAAACAATTAGAAACGCAACAATTGAATACTGTTAATGGATTTTTGGCTACCGGAAATTATGATCAATGTTTAGATGAAGCTCAAAAGATTTCCGAAAATTCTCGTCAAAATCAAGCGATTCAAAATTTGATTCAAAAATGTCGAGATCAAGTCTTTTGGAAAACCGTTACCCCTCAAGATTTTGCCCAACATTCTGATGCAGTTTGGGCTGTTACTTTCAGTCCCGATGGTCAAACTATAGCCAGTGGAAGTCAAGATACAACCCTAAAATTATGGGATCTTAAAAGTGGCACAGAAACTAAAAGTTTAGAGGGAGATTTTTCTCCGATTTATTCTGTAGATTTTAACTCGGATGGTACAGAAATTTCTTCTGGGAGTGGGTTATGGCGTATATTAGAATGGAATCTGACCACTGGACAAGCCTATTTACCCTTAGAACATTTAGCCACAATCTGGTCAGTTGATGTCAGTCCTGATAATCAAAAAATTGCTAGTGCGAGTGGGGATAAAACTGTCAAAATTTGGGATCGAAAAACGGGTGCAATTTTAGAGAATTTAACTGATCATCAAGATCAGGTTTATGCGGCTGTTTTTAGTCCCGATGGTCAACTTTTAGTTACAGGTTCTCAAGATCAAACAATTAAAATTTGGCAGGTAGAAACCGGAGAATTATTAAACACTCTCACCGGACATTTAGAAGCGGTGCGATCGCTAACCATTAGCCCCGATGGTAAAACTATTGTCAGTGGAAGTTTAGATGATACGGTAAAAATTTGGAACCTAGAAACCGGAGCTTTAATTCGTACCCTTACCGGACATACTAACGATGTCTTATCCGTTGCTATCAGTCCCGATAATAATATTATTGCCAGTGGAAGCCGGGATAAAACGATTAAATTGTGGAACCTGGAAACCGGAAAATTATTAAACACCTTAACCGGACATCAAGATGATATTTATTCGGTTAAATTTAGCCCCGATGGCAATCGTTTGGTCAGTGGAAGTAAAGACAAAACGATTAAATTGTGGTTACGTTAATACAAACCTTGTAGAGACGTTGTATGCAACGTCTCTACAAAAGATGCTAAATTCCTAATGCGGCCAGAGTTGCAGGGCCAGCAATACCATCGACGGAGAGTCCACAATCTGCTTGGAAGGATTTAACAGCATGGGCTGTTAGTTTTCCATAGTAGCCTGTGGAGTTCGCATTAAAATAACCCAGGTTAGCTAAACGATTTTGCAGTTTTTTGACATGGTAGCTACTGTCACCCCGCGATAGATAGCCACTACCCCCGCCACAATGACGAGTACAGCCATAACTGGCATAAGTATAGCTAGGCTTTTTCGGTTTATGATATCCACCGACTCCTAACGCTGATGCTGTTGCTGGGCCGACTACTCCATCGGGATGTAAGCCATTAGCTCGTTGAAAAGCCATGACGGCGTGTTTTGTGTAGGAGCCAAAGTAACCCGTTGCTCTGGCGTTTAAATAACCTTGGTTCTGTAACGCATATTGAACCTGTTTAACACCATAGCCACTATCGCCTCGGTAAAGGGCTGCGCTGGCGGGTTGGCTGACACTCACCACCGATAAGCCAATGGCTGCTGCGACAATCGGCATCCAGCAAGCCGTTGACATTTGACTCCAATTTATACCTCGGAATAGTACCAAGCCCCCGTTGAGATGGGGTTGGCGAGGAGACTCATAAGCAGAAACGAGATGATTATAAGCAAGCGTATCCATGAAATCCTCGATTAATGGCTCAAAATTACAATAAGCAGCAGTGAATCTGATTAAAATTCAGCTACTGACCTTTAATTTATAACTTTGTGAGCAAAAAACGTCCAGAGTAATTTTATTTTTTCGGTAATTTTTATTAAAACTTAACAAAATAATCGCTATTGGGGAGACTCGCAAACTTTCCATCCTACTATAAATATTAAAATATGAATTGAACTCGGATCAAAAGCATGGTTAATTTTTATATCGGGATTGATTTTGGCACATCCGGCGCTCGCTCAATCACGATTAATCCTCAAGGGACAGTGGTGGCTGAAACTCAATTTCCTTTTCCCCGGTTAACAGACTCTTCGGAATGGATATCGATGTGGAAAACGGCTCTATTTGAAGTGATTCAACAAATTCCGTTACATTTTCGCCGTCAAATTGATGCGATCGCTATTAATGGAACCTCCGCTACTGTGTTACTTTGCGATCAAAATGGCATACCCGTAGATTCCCCAATTCTATACAATGATAGCCGAGGGATCACGGTCATGGAATTGTTAAAAACCATCGCGCCTTCTGAGCATCCGGTTATCAGTGCTACCTCCAGTTTAGCTAAACTCATCTGGTGGTTAACGGTTGATAATAGAGACATCAAAAAACAACCCTCTACTCCCTTTTATTTTCTCCATCAAGCCGACTGGTTAGGATTTTTACTGCATGGAAAATTGGGGATTAGTGATTATCACAATAGTTTAAAATTAGGTTATGATGTAGAAAATTTAACCTATCCAAATTGGTTAATTAACGGTTTACAATCCCTGATCAATTTAGAAGTATTGAAACTTCCTGATGTGGTTACCCCAGGAACCCCAATTAGAAACATTACCCCGGAAATTGCCGAACAGTTACAGTTACCAAAAACCTGTATTATTTGTGCAGGAACGACCGATAGTATAGCCGCTTTTGTAGCCAGTGGGGCAAAGCTTCCAGGGGAAGCGGTGACATCTTTAGGTTCAACTTTAGTCTTAAAACTTCTCAGTCATACTCCTGTAAATAATACTAAATATGGGATTTATAGCCATCGCTTAGGTGATTTATGGTTAACAGGAGGTGCTTCTAATACCGGAGGTGCGGTCTTACGCCAATTTTTTAGTGATAGGGAACTGGAAAATTTCAGCCGTCAAATTAACCCTAATTTTAATAGTAACTTAGATTATTATCCTTTAATTAAAAAAGGCGATCGCTTCCCCATTAACGACCCCGAATTACTTCCCCGTCTTCAACCTCGTCCCAATAATCCCGTTGAATTTTTACAAGGTTTATTAGAAGGTATAGCCAAAATTGAAGCTCAAGGTTATCAACTTTTACAACAACTCGGAGCCCCGCCCATAACTCAAGTTTATACCGCCGGAGGAGGGGCAAAAAATCAGACTTGGACAGCTATTCGTCAGCGTTATTTAAACGTTAATATGGTTCAATCTATTCATACAGAAGCTGCTTATGGAAGTGCGTTACTTGCCCTTAATGGAGGACGATGGGTATAGGATTGGATCTTTGTAGTAGATTTTTTAAAATATAAGTTACACTGAGATATTGTACCATTGCCAAAAAGTGAAAAAACTGATTTTTAGTGCCAAAACCCTATTCAATTAGTTCTTTTTTGGCCCCAAATCGTTTTTTCAGAATCAGGTGCAATATTCTGAGTAAACATGGACTAGGTAATATTAGGAGGCTATTGATGAATAAGAGTTATCTTAAAAATAACCCTTGATTTTCTAGCCCAAACACCGCACAATAGTTGAGGCTGAATATCCTAAACTATTGTGAAATTTTCTGAGAACTTGCGTTTTAACCCCTATCTATTACGGATCGTGACCGTTGTTGCGATCGCCTTTTCCCTAACCAGTTGTAGCAGTAAATCCGCCGACTGTACAAAACTTATCGGAATGATTAGTGAAGGTCAAACCTTAGTGGTTAACCTCAGTCCTAAATTAGATGCGACAGCCACAAAACAACTGTCTCAAGAGTTAAATATGATTTCCCAGGAAATAGAAACTCTAACCATCAAAGATAAACCCTTACAAACCTTTCAAAAAAACTCAATTCAACAATTTAGAGACCTATCTAACACCCTCAAACCAATTTCTGAAGCTTTAACCACTGCGGAGAAAGTCTCCGTTAGTCCAGAGGGAAAACAACAACTCTTACAAGCTCAAAAAACAATCGAAGAAGCCGGAGGAAAAGCCAAACAAATTGCTTCTAAAAATGAAGCTCTATTCAAAGAGTTAGTGAATTATTGTCCCCAGAAAACACCGTAAGCAGAGATGTTGATGGTTAACAGTCAACCGTCAACCGTCAACCGTCAACACTCCTTAATGATGAATTTCTAAACTTAAAACATAACGACCCATTTGCACATTTTCTGACCAAAGTTCGTATTCTAAACGCATATATTCCGGTAGAGGATGTCCGACTAACTCTAACTGACGAGTAAAATTCCGCAGACGGAGTTGACTAGCCATTGCTTGTAAATCCGTTTGCAGATAATATCGACTTAAGCCGTACATTCCCTGTTGCCAGAGGTGACGATAACTGTATTTTCCCTGTCCCTGCATCGTCATCACCGCTCGATAGGGAGAAACCTCTAACCACAATAGACGGGGTTTTGGGGGGGGTATGATCCGTTCTTGGGGAAAGGGATCAGATTCCCATTCCACTAATGCAGGTTCATGTAACAATAAATGAAACTGGTCTCGATCCTTTTGATACAGGGTTGCCGAGCCTTCAATTAAAGAGCGAACAGGTAAGTCTATCGAGACTAACGACAAACTCACAGGTACACGATAGTGCGTTAACATAAGTCATCTCAAATATCAGGATAAAATTCTCGATGTTTCTAATTGGGTTAGAGTCGAGAAAGCGGTAGGATAACTCTTAGCAATCCTTATCTTATCTCAAATCATAAAATGCAAGGGACTATCGTAACAACAGAAAATACAGAAACTGAGCAAATATTAACAATACAACCCCCAAAATCGGGCTTATGCTTACAAGGACGAATTCGCATTCCTGGGGATAAGTCAATTTCCCATCGAGCCTTAATGTTAGGAGCCTTAGCAAAGGGTGTTACCACTATTGAAGGCTTATTATTAGGCGCAGACCCCCGCAGTACCGCCCAATGTTTTACTTGCTTAGGGGCGGAAATTTCTGAGTTAAATTCAGAACGGATAGAAGTTAAAGGTATTGGACTGGGTAATCTTCAAGAACCCACTGAAGTTTTAGATGCCGGAAATTCCGGTACAACCCTGCGGTTAATGTTAGGAATTCTCGCTTCTCACCCTGGAAAATTTTTTACCGTCACCGGAGATAGTTCTTTAGTTCGTCGTCCCATGTCCCGTGTTACGAAACCCTTACAACAAATGGGGGCTAATATTTGGGGTCGTCAAGGGGGGTCTTACGCGCCTTTAGCGGTTCAAGGTCAAGCTTTGCGTCCTATTCATTATTTTTCCCCTATTGCTTCGGCGCAGGTCAAATCTTGTATTCTATTAGCTGCGTTAATGACGGAAGGAGAAACAACGGTAACAGAACCCGCTCTTTCACGGGATCATAGTGAACGAATGTTAAGAGCTTTTGGCGCTAATTTAACCGTTGAACCGGATACTCATAGTGTAATCGTTAAAGGGCCAGCAGAACTGCACGGTCAGCACGTTGTAGTTCCGGGGGATATTAGTTCGGCGGCGTTTTGGTTAGTGGCGGCGTCAATTGTTCCAGGGTCAGAATTAGTGGTAGAAAATGTCGGAGTCAACCCCACTCGCACGGGAATATTAGAAGCTTTAGAAAAAATGGGGGCGAATTTACAATTAGAAAATCAACGGGTTGTTGCGGGGGAACCTGTGGCGGATATTCGAGTTAAATCTAGTGCGTTAAAAGCGTGTGAAATTGGCGGGGATATTATTCCTAGATTAATTGATGAAATCCCAATTTTAGCGGTGGCTGCGGCGTTTGCAGAGGGGAAAACAATTATTAAAGATGCAGAAGAATTGAGGGTTAAAGAAAGCGATCGCATTGCCGTGATGGCGACTCAAATGAGTCAACTGGGGGCGAAGATTACTGAACGTCCCGACGGGTTAGAAATTACCGGGGGTTTTCCTTTAACGGGGACAGAAGTTGATAGCGATACGGATCATCGCATTGCGATGAGTTTAGCGATCGCGGGTTTAAATGCTCAAGGAAAAACCACCATTCACCGAGCAGAAGCAGCCGGAATTTCTTATCCTAATTTTGTCGCAACCTTAAGCCAAATTTGTACCGTTTAAAATCAATCGTTTCAGAACTTGAGAAACCGGGTTTCTAGTTGTTATGATTTTTCCTTCAGAAACCCGGTTTCTGATTACCTTGATATTAGCAAACTGTTAGAAAGTGCTATTTTAAATTAGGAAAAAATACGGCAGGGGAAAAATGAAAAAACTTTGATAATTCTTGAATATGGCGAGTTGTAAGTTGGCGTTTTTCATTGAGAACATCAGAGACAATAGATTCAGTTTTAAAGATAGAAACCAGATCTTTTTGTTTGAGTTTGCGTTCTGCCATTAAAACCTTTAAAAGTTCCACACCATAAATATCAGGAATCAGATCTTCTTGTTGATTTTCATACTCAGACACTAATGCACCCAAAACATCTAAATAGTCTTCTTCTTCTGGGGTGAGTTCGGGTTTATCTAGTAATCTGTTAATCACAGCTTGAGTTGCTTCAAAATCTTCTTCAGAGTTAATGGGACGAGGAGGAAAATCTTGGAGGAGTTGCATATATTTTTCTGCTGTTATCATAGGTTTAATCTCTATAAAAATCTAAGCAAAAATGATCAACTTAATTAATTAACGGTTAACTTCAGTAACAATAGCATTGAGTTCATTTTGAATTTTTTTGAGTTTTTGGTGTTGTTCATTAATCCAAACAATAGTTTTTTCTTTTTCCTCTAAAGTCTTAGTATGAGCTTCTTCTTGTTGCTCAATCAAATTTTCATAGAGTGCCATTGCTTGCTCAATAAAATCAGCAAAGACAAGATATCGTTCTTGATAAACTAATTCAATATTTTCAATAATTGTATTAAAAGTTTCTTCTTCAGACTCAAAAAACTTTTTAAAACCTAAGTCATATACCTGCCACTTACACTGATTATAAACCTCATTTTCATCTGGCCCACCAAATAAAAAACCTCCAATGACAGCCGCTAGACCTCCAACGAGCAGTGCAGGGATAAATCCTAAGCCTAAAATGCCAAGTAATGCACCTGTAGTTAATCCACCTGCTCCCAAACTACCAAACATATTGAATCCACCCTCATCATCATTTTTGCTACCAGCCCTGAAAGAGTTAATTCCCAAATTATTAGCTCGAATATTACTCGCCATGCTGCTAGTAAATTGTTCATCTAAATTGGTTCCTAGCTGATTACCCAATTTTTGTAAATCTATTCTAATCGCTTCTAATTCGGAATGAATTAGGTTATTTAGCTCTTTTACCTGTTGGGATAAAATTTCTGATTGTAAGTCATCAATCCAATTTTGTATTTCTTCAGAAATATCTTGAGTAAATTGTTCGCAGTAATCCTGTAAAACTTTCTCCTTATCTACAAAAGGTGAATGTTCTGATGTCCATGTATCAGCTTTTTTAGCTATACGGTCTTGTAATTCTTCAACCCATTCATTCCAAGATTCAGCAGCGTATTCCAGGGAAATAGCTACACTATATTTTGCCTGTTCTAAAATCCTAAGATCTCGTCCACTTGCTTCTCCAATTTTCTCGAAAATTTCCAGTTTTGCTGATTCAGAAATTTTGATCTTTCCGTCTAAAATTTTCTCAAACTGTTTCAAATCATTATCGGCTATTTCAGTTAATGCTTGAATTCGATTGACATTAGAGGTAACTTCAATTTTACCTCTCTCATTGACTAAAAAGTCTTGAATACAATTAATAAAATAATCAAAAGTTTCTATGTATTCATTATGCTCATTATTCACAATAGCATCTAAGGCTAATTTTGCAGAAATATAGTGAATTCGATTTTCTCCTGAAATAATGGGGTTTTTACCTTGAATGTTTTCTTCAATTCGTTTAGGAATTTGATTGCGTCCCTTCTCAGTTTGTACCAAATCCCAAAAATTAACTAAAATAAAAAGATTATTAGCAGGTTGATCAGATAATCCTGTATTTAAGGTAACTTTTAATCCTTCTATCACATCTCGTTCTGATTTAGCCAAACAACGGGAAGCACTGGTGATAAAAATAGCTGCGTCCGTATCTTTAAGAATCTTTTGAGTAATTGCTTCTCGATCAGGATGTTCATTCAACCCAGGAGAATCAATAATTTCAACTCCACTGCTACAAATGTCTAAATCAGGATGTTCAAAAATAATTTCCTCAATTTCACAATGAGCCAGTTCATCACTTAAATTTCCAATAGCAGCTTCTTCCGAAATACTCGCTTTTTCTTGATAATTTTCTATAGGAATATCTTCTTGATGCCCATCTTTATAACAACAAATGACCCGTTTTTGCTCTCCATATCGTAAAACACTCACGACCCCAGTACAAGGAATTTCTCGTACAGGTTGGATTTCTTCACCGACTAACGCATTTAAAAAGGTTGATTTTCCTTGACTAAATTCTCCAACCACCGTTACACGAAACCGTTTTGATTGATTTTTTTTAGAAATTTCTTGGATATCATGAATTAAACTTTTCGACCAGGCTTGATGCTTATCTTGAGCAATAATTTTATAAAATTGATCACAAATATTATTTAATTGTTGGCGATAATCCTGAAATTGTTTCAGGTTATCATAATTAGGTAAAACGCGAATTTTATCTCGCTTTAATCTGGGTTTTGCGGGTAAAACTTCAATAATATTTTTAGCAGCTAAAACAAAAATATTATCTAATAATTGAAATTGAGCCGGATCAAGTAAACTATGAACTTCAATAAGAGCTTCTTGATCTTCAATAACTAGGTCGCTAAAAGCGGATTCAAAAATTTGTATATGTCGAGAGTCAATATTAATTTGATCAGCCAGGTTTTCTAAATAATCTTTTTCTCTAAGTTCTATCTCACCATCTGAAGCCGACATTTGATAACCAAAACCGATTAATAACAGTTTCTCGGAATCAGACAGAGTAGACATCAATAACAATAAGTCATTAAAGTTTTTATATATTCTAAGAAAAAGAATATGTTTTGTAAAAATAGGGACTAATTTTTTTAAATTACTGTTAGGAGGGATCAGGCGAGTTAGATTAGTTTGCCAACGTTCTCTTTCTTGTGGTGTAATTTTACCATCCTGGTAAATAACGCCCATCAGTACGCACAGCAACGAAGCCATAAAAACTACCGCCGGGGTAGCATCTTTTTTCTGGAGTTCTTGCCCTGCCATCCGTGATAGTAAAGCTAGAGACTCAGAGTTAATTAAGCTGATGTCCATATATCAGTTCAATCGAATTTATTGGATTATGAATGATTCTATGGTATCATAAAAAAGCAAACTATTCCAAATTAAATTACAGTTAAATAAGCGTAACAAAGGTTACAAAAAAAATAAATTGTTTACAGAAGTTAAATTTTCTTAACTTTCTACTCTGACTAAATAAAAGGAGAAAAGCAATGGAGTACATCTTTAGTGCGGCTAATCAAGCTCTTTGGGCTGCGGGTAAGCTGATCCAAGCTACGACAAATACAGGTCAACTTTTACCCATATTAAGAGATCCGATCACAGGTCAATTTGTTGAAGTCGCTAAAAGTTTAACGGTTGATAATGCAGATTTTGCGCCTTTTATCACTGCTAACCCCCTTCTAGCAGGAGGAAATATGGTGATGAAAGCAGGTAAAATGTATCAGAATAATCAGGGATTTCAAGAGGTTTTAGGACAGTTAAATAGTTTACAAAGCAGTTTAGGCGTTTTACAAGCAACTACTGCTGTTATTGGTGTGGGTGTAGCTGTTACTGCTGCTCTTTCTGCGGTGAATTTATGGCAAACTTTAAAATTACGAGAAGATGTTAAACAACTGAGATTAGAAGTTAAAGACGGATTTATTGATCTCAAACAAGCATTAAGAAATCAAGGATTAGAAGTTATTCAACATATTGATCAAGTTGCTCAAGATATTACCTTTAATCAACACCGTTTAGAGTTTGTTAAAGCTTATAGCCGTTTTTTAGAAGCTACCAAACTTATACAAATTGCTACGTCTATTCAAGATATTAATGCTAGAAATATTGAGTTATCTAACGCTCGACAAACCTTAAGTGAATCTTTGGCAATTTATAATAGTCCTCACATTCTTTCTGAAACGTCAACCGCAGGTCAACTGAGACGATATGAATGTTCTTGGGTTATTGAACAAGCGATCGTGCTAACCTATTATTTACAAGGAGAACCTAAAGCATTAAGTGAGCGTCTATCCTATTTTCAAAATAAAATCCGTCAAGATGCTTTAAACGTGATTGAACATTGCCAAACACAAGACGAGTTAGATTTCATTTTTCCTGAAATTACCCGGATTCATAATCATGATCTAGCAGGTTTAGAACTCTGGAAAAATCAAGTTGATTGGTTCAATAGTTTACCTCCTTCTGACTTAAATTTGTTAGAAAGTATAGATTTGAACGAGAGCAAGTTAAATTCTGTTTCTAATTCAGAATCATCTTTAAAAGTTATTGAGAAACCACACGAACAGATTTTTTATGAAAATATAAGAGAAAAATCTCATTCTTCCTCCTTAGAACAACAGCTTAAATTTTTAATGCGTTCTACTTTACGGAAAGAAGCAGAAATTTATGTTAGTGAAAATGCCGAAAATTTCGGTTATAGAACATTAAATCTAGCCAATTTAAAAAAATCATCTAATTTAACCGTTGCTAATCTTTATTGGTATTTTAAAGTTAAAGAAGAATCACCAGAAGCAATGGAGAAATAAGTTAGTATTTAAACCCCAACTCAATATATTTGTAGGGTGCGTAAGCAACGCGCACGCACCATTTCCTATTGATCAATTAATTCTTATAAATTCAAGAAAGAATGATCTATAAACTTTGAGGTGGTGCGTGCGCGGAGCTTACGCACCCTACTATATGGAGATGGTGTGTGCGCGGAGCTTACGCACCCTACGGTTTGATGGTGGTAAATAGGGCGGAATAATCATCGTCTGATTTTCCGAGTTTTTGGGTTGCTTCTAATATTGCTTTTACTCCTTCTAATAAACTTGCATTTAATCCCATTTTGACAGCTTCTTGTAGAAACAAATTCGTATCTTTTAATAAATGTTTCGTGGGAAAATTATAATTTTGATAATTTTCTTCTAACATCTGTTGTAATTTTTTATCAAAAGTAGGAGCATATAACGCACTTCCTCCTGCTTTGATTGATTTGGAGGAATTTGGGTGAGGAGACCTCACCCCTACAGGAAATTAATCAGAAAAAATCCTAGAATAATTCAGAGAATTTAGGGATTTAATGTCGCTAAAACTGTGTCATGAATAATCCCATTACTAACAATAATACCCCGGTTATCTAACATCTTAGGATTAGAGGCAAAATCCAAGGGTTTACCCAACATATCGCTCACTCGTCCTCCCGCTTCTTCAACTACAATTGCCCCCGCCGCATGATCCCAAATATTCTCTCGATAATTAGGGGTTTTAGGAGAAGGAAGTCGCAAATATAACGCCGCTTTTCCAGACGCCACCGCCCCATATTTTGCCTGAGAATCGATCTTAATAGCCGGAGCAATAATTCCCACCGCTTTTGCTACAGCATCCTGACGATCAAGATCACCATGACTGGCTTCCACACTGCCTACAAATCGCAGATTTTCTGTATCATTGGCAGGTACAACTTGAATCGGAATTTCTTCTCCTGTTGCTAAAATGATCATCGTTGATCCTTGTCCTCTAACCGCCACAAATAACGCCCCAGGTTCGTGATTTTCCACCGGATAAGCCGGACATCCCATCACCCCAACTTTGACTTCTCCATCTTCAATTAAAGCTAAAGCAATAGCATATTGATCTTGTCTTAAAAAGCCCTTTGTTCCATCAATGGGGTCTAATGTCCAAAACCGTTTTTCAACCTTTCCATTTCCTTTATTAATCCAATTTGTGACTAATTCTGAGGTCGCATCAGGAATAATTTCTTGTACATATTGGGTGATTTTTGCTAAATTTTCTGCCATTTCTGGGGTTTGCAATTCCGTTGCATCTTCTTCCCCGACAACAGGATCATTGGGAAACGCTTCTGCTAAGGCTTTACAAATAATCGCTTGAGAACCATAATCTGCAACTGTCACCGGACTTTTATCACTTTTTTCCATTGCGGGTGGGATATTTTGACGCACTTTTTCACACAGTTTTCCGGCGGCTAATGTGGCTGCAATGGCAATTTGTTTTTCTTGTTCGTAGGACATAAAAACTCCGATTATGAGGGATAATTTCTAATTTTATCATTTTAAACAATAAAACGTTAAAGCACAATTTCCGTAGATTTTTTCTCGACAATTTTCTAACGCCATAACAGGTTGAATTTGCCAACGATGAGGATGATGTTCTACGGCTATTTCTCCATCGGGAGACAGGAGTTGATATTGGGCGATCGCTTCTAAGGTCGGTTGATAAAGATTGCTATTATAGGGCGGATCAAAATAAATACAATCAAATTGTTGACCCGATAAGATTTTTAATTTCCCTAAAATATCCCCTCGAATAACTTTAAATTCTTGGGAAGAATCTGCTATTTTTTGCCAATTTTCTTGTATCACTTGACAAGCTTTTCCATGTTGTTCTATGCCAATAACAACTGTCGCCCCTCGACATAAAGCTTCAGCGCCCATTGAGCCACTTCCTGTACATAAATCTAACCAGCGACAGCCTTGTATTTTGCCTTGCCAAATATTAAAAACCGCTTCCCTCACCCTGGCTAATGTAGGGCGAGTTTCTTCTCCGGGTAAGGTTTTAAGTAAGCGATTTCCATAAATTCTTAAACTCAAAGATTGATCCCTCCAATGAATCAGAAACCGGGTTTCTCAAGCCGAAAGATTTATACAGAAACCGGGTTTCTCATCTCAAGATTTTGAGTTTTACCGTGAACTAATTCTACAAAATTATCTAAAATTTTTAATCCGGTAGTGGAGGATTTTTCGGGGTGAAATTGTACAGCCATCACGTTATTTTTAGCAATAGCAGCCGTGATGATTTGACTCCCATGTTGAATGCTGGCGGAGGTTAAATTACTATCAGTTGGAGCAACATAATAAGAATGAACAAAATAAACCCAAGGTTGAGAACCAATACTTTTCCATAGAGGTAAATTGGGTTGAGTTAAAGATAATTGATTCCAACCGATATGGGGAATGGTTAATCCCGGTTCTGACTGAAAACGTCGCACTGTTCCGGGGAATATTCCTAAACCTATTTCTTGACCTTCTTCTGAAGATTCAAACAGGATTTGTAAGCCTAAACAAATGCCTAAAAAGGGCACACCTGAAGCAATGACTTCTTGAATGGGTTCTACTAAATGACGGGATCTCAAATGTTGCATAGCGGGGTCAAAAGAACCCACTCCGGGTAATACAACCCCATCAGCATTTTTAATCACCGTTGCTGAGTCAGTCACTTGAGGGTTTGCACCTGCTTTTTCTAAGCCTTTGCAAACGGAGTGCAAATTCCCCATATTATAATCGATAACCGCAATCACAGACATTGATTTGCTTCCTTATCCTGTGGGTTTAAATTATTCTGATTATACCATTTTTTCTGCTTTATTAAAAGATTTTTTTGTAAAATGATCCCCCCTAACCCTGCTAAAAAAGGAGGATTTAGGGGGATCTCAACTAAGGTTTAGAAACCAATAAAGTTGTTGATGCACTGCGACCAAATTCTTCGGGGGTGTATTGTAATTTAGCCTCTGCACCGGGCCATAAATATTCTCCTGGGGTGACAGATCGAACTAAATAATGCAGTTGATAAATTCCTGGTTCTAAACGATTACTATAGGCAATAATTCGATCCTTGTAAATCGTTTGATAGTTAATGTTCCAACTACTTTTTTGAGCTTGTAATGCTAAATTACTGGTTTTAAAACTAGCATCAATAGCTTCAAATCCGGCGGGAAGGGGGTCAGTAATCATCACCTGATCAACGGGATGATCGGTAATAATATCTAAACCGATATCAAACACTTGTCCGGGTTCAACTTTCAGGAGTTGTTTAGGAGAATTAAGATCAATTGTTTGTAAGATTTTATCCTCATTAGCAGGGCGAATTGTGCGGGTAATTCTTAACCCATTTAACCGTCCGGGTTGATTCCCTTCCAAACGATACCGATAAGCAACCCAATAATTTAATTGACCCTGATTAGACTGTTGTAAAGTCAAATCATTTTTGCCTTTGGGTAATTCCGCCAGGGGTACATTTAAACTATAACTCGAATCTTTATACCCTTTGAATTGAGTTTCTCCTAACGTTTGATTTCCTAATTTAATCGCTACATTAAAGTTAGGAGGTGTAGTTTCAGTTTCAGCATAAGCCACTAAAGCCGTTAACGCTTGTGCATTATCATAACTGCTTCCCCAAGTCCCATCTTTACGCAGATTCAATAAACTTTGTA
This sequence comes from Planktothrix serta PCC 8927, assembly GCF_900010725.2. Lineage (NCBI taxonomy): Bacteria > Bacillati > Cyanobacteriota > Cyanophyceae > Oscillatoriales > Microcoleaceae > Planktothrix > Planktothrix serta. Next base: position 208,639 of record NZ_LR734865.1, read on the forward strand.
CCAGTTTATTAACGGTTTCAGATTGGGAATTTTGGTTGATCACTAACCGTAATCCTTGGGATTGAATTGTTGTGGGAGAATTGAACCAACTATATCCTGGTGGTAAATTTAGAGTCGCAGTTCTTCCCGTAATATAGATCTGTTTTTGCACTTGCTCAAATAGACGATTATACTCCGCTTTCCAGTTCGGAAATTGAGATAAATAACGCACAAACTTAATCTGGTTAACAGGATTAAATTTCTCGAAATTTTGCAAGATATCGTCTAAGAAATCACTGCGTTTTTCTCCCAGTGCATCTAACGCAATTAACGCATTTAACCGGATTTCATTTTTACAAATCTCATCGCTACAAAACTCATATTTTCCAGGGTTATCAACTCCTAGAGTTAAATAAGTTTTCAGAGAATTGATCACCTGAGAATTAACAGGAAATCCAGCCTTTTGTGCTTGTGCTAAGGCTTCTCCTGTATAGGCAGAAAGCAAAGGATCAGAGGATCTTGAACCCGGATACGCTGCAATTCCGCCATCTTCTTGTTGTAGATTGGTAATAGTTTGCAAAGCGGTTTTAGCGCGTTCAGGTAACTGCAATTGGCTGAAACTTTGACCATATTTTTTACCTAATATTTGCAAATTAGCAGTGCTGATTAATTCGCTAACAGCAGGTTCCAGAAATGGCCATTTTTCTGGATTAAAGACTTGTTCAGCAGCAGCCGTGAATTGAGGAATTAAGGTACTAGATAAATTAATCTCTAATCCTCCTACATCAGGAACAACTTTTTTACTAATATTCAGAGGAATTGTTACGGAATTAGTGGTGCGTCCTGACTCAATTACCTGTTCGATCAGGTTAAATGTTTTAACCTCTAAAGGCACTTCAAACCCATCAGATTTGCCGTTAAATTCTGTTGTAAATTGAACTTGAGCATTACCCGCTTGTTTAACTAAAATGGGGAATCGATAGGCGTTTGTTCCCGCTTCTGCTTTGGTTTTTAAGGTTTGTTGATTGGCGTTTCCTGGGGAAAATTGAATTCCTCCATTAACGGTTCCCGTAATATTTAAGTTGCCTTTTTCTTCCGTTAAATTGGTAATCGATAATCCGGCTAAAATGCGATCGCCAGGACGCGCAAATTGAGGTAAAATTGGATTAGATAGCAACGATTGAGTCGTCATAAATGTAGTTTCAGCCGAACCAAATTTGAGATTTCCATCGGTTGCAACTACCATCACTCGCCAGGTCGTTAAATCATCAGGAAGCTTAAAATTAACGGTTGCTTTTCCTTGATTATCCGTAATAATTGAACCGTTATAAAAAGCTAACGGTTGAAATTCTTTCCGAATGCGAGGATTAGCAGTAGCCGTAGATAAACCACCTCCATAACCCCAACCTTTTGCTAACGGAGATGCGATTTGATTTAAAATAACCGCAGGACGATTATCACTAAATCGGGTGGAAATTGGTTGTTCAGCATAGACCGTTTCAACTAAATTTGGCGGACGATAACCATTCAGTTGTAACACTGAATCATTCACCACCATTACGGTTAATTGTCCGCGAAGGGGTTGATTTTGGGTATCCGTTAAGGTTAGATTTAAGCTTTGTTCAGAACCCGGTTCTAGCTTTTCTTTTTGGGGATTAACTTGTACTTGCAGATATTGATCTTCGAGGTTAATCTTAAACGGTGTTAACCCAATTTTAGCTAAATTCTCTAAGCTACCCGGTTCGAGTTCAGAAAGAGGTTTTCCTTGTCGGACTAATACCGCTTCAACTGCTGCATTGGGTAACATTTCCGGCGTGACTTGAAACTGAATTTCGGGCGCACCTCCTTTAACGTTTATCACCTTTTGATACAGAGGTTTATCGCGTACCACTGCAAAATATAATTCTCCTTCTTCGTAAGGAGATTGAATTAAAGCGGTTGCAGTTTCTCCGGGTTTATAGGTGGTTTTATTCAGTTTAATTTCTAAACGATTTTCATTAATTCCTCCCCAGTTTACGAGTTGATTTCCTGTCACCCAGATTTGTAAATCTGTCGCTGTAATTTCATTATTTTCATCGCTAAAATTAGCGCGAATGCGATAAGAACCGGACTCTGGAGCAGTTAGAGAAACGGTTTGTTCCTTTTGACCCGATTTGACATCAACTTGAGAAACTGTTTGATATTGAATTTGATTTTTATTGGTTTGTCCTCCTTCTACCACCCGTGTAACCTGGCTATAATCCATTTTTTGCAATTGCAAATTTACCCCAACATTTTCTAAGGGTTTTCCTTGATAATCAGTAACAATTACATCAATGGGTAAAGCCTTACCTGCTTCACCAATAAACGGCGTTTTTAACCCGATTAAACGGTCACTGGGAACAGCAATAAAGGATTGAGAATTGGCAACGGATAAATTAGAAATATCGGTAACTTCTACATCCACTCGATAGGTCATGGGATAGGGTAAATCTTGAGCAACGGTAACGGTTTTAGTTCCCTGACCCTGTGCATCTAATTGTTGATTTTCCTGCAATACGCTATCAGAAACATTAGGCTTTTCTTCCGGCCAAAACCATTGACGACCAAAGGAATAATTTTCCCATCCTTTGGGAATAAAATCCGTTGCTGTGCGAGTCACATAATATTTAGCCGCACCCTCCGCAACGGGAGAACCAAACAGATATTCACTCTTAGCATTGGCTGTAATGGTTTCTCCAATTTTGGCAAATTTTTGATCTAAATTCAGGTTGACTTTAAAATTGGGGGGTTTGAATTCAGCAACGCGGAAGTTCCCCAAAATTTCTACTCCATTTTGGTTTTTTGCCCGAATAATATAATTTCCTAACGGTTGGTTTGCTGCTAAGGGTAATTCTACTGAAAATGTCGCAAATTCATTAGTTTGATAATCTCCCAATTCTTGCTTTTCTCCTTTTGAATTGTCTAATGTCACTGTATAATTTTCATTTTTATTCGGTTTTAACATCCCATTTTCTAGGGAATAGGCTACACCTGTTAAGGCAACTTTTTCTCCGGGTTTATAAAGTTGACGGTCGGAAAAAATTACCCCCCGTGATAGGGTTTGCTGGTCTTCCCAACTAGCATCAATTCCATATTCGTAAGCTCCAATATAGGAAAATGTTCGAGTAAATGCCCAATCTTTGCCTTCTTTAGCAATTACTAATAATTCTGGTGGTTTCGCAAACCGTTTCCCCTTCATACATTGTTGTAACTGTTGAGAATTTAACAGTAACGTTCCCTGATTATCGGTCGTTCCCGTTGCACAAGCTTGAGGTTTAGGATGGGATTTGGCATCGAGTTGAGAGGGATAAATTTCAACGTTTACGCCTTCAGCAACGGAACCATTATCTAAGTGATGAACTCGTACTAATCCTGACTCTGGAAACCATTGAGCAAAGACTCCTAAATTCGTTAACTGTACCAGTCCAGCAAATTGCGGTTCACTCCATTTTTGTTGACCTTCTTGTTGATATTTAGTTGTTTTTGCTGTCACGCCATAAGCTAACAGTCCCGTATTTCCCCCTAATTTTTCTCGTAAATTAATCGAGGTTTCTTGAATTTCATTTTTAGGGGTAGAAACTGCAAATGTTGTCCATTTTTCCGGGGGAAGTAACAGATTTTTTTTCTGGGTTCTAGGGTAAGCGGTATCGGTATAAACTAAATCGGTCGGTTGAACAACTTGGTAAGCTGCTCGATATTTTGATTCGGGTAAATTCAAGGTAGAAATATTCAGTTCTAAATTTTGTTGAGAGGGGAAAATATTCAGTCCTGAAGGGACAAAAATATTGGGGGTTAAATCTCCGGTTTTATGAGTCAGGGTAACGGGTTTTCCTAATTTCTGATTAAATTGATCTTCGAGGTCTGCGCCAATGGTAATGGTATAATTAGTTTGGGGTTCTAATGCCCAAGGATTGAGGGTTACACGGTCATTATTATCATAGGCTTGGATGACTTTAATATCGGGTTTAGGTGCAGGCTGAATGGTAATATTTTTTAGGGCTGATTCTGCAATAATTCCATTATTAAATTGCAGTTGGGGGTTCCCGGTTACGAACCGTCCTGATGTTCCTTCTATACTTGCTTTACCGGGAAGTTCTAAACTGGTAAATTTTAACGGGTCATAGGTTTTAATAATGTTAGAAATCTCAACTTGAGTCTCTAAATTCCCGTAAGCAGGACGTAACCCTGGTGTAATTTTAAATTGATAGCGGTTAGCGGTTTGTAATTGTTGTTTGGGGGTAACAAGATATTCCCAGGTTTGAACAGCAGGATTAAATTCGGCTTGGGGTTCAAGGGGAGTTTTATTATCTTCTGATTCTGCTAATTTAACCTCAACAGAAATAGCTTGATTTGTTTTTACAGAAATCAGTTGTAAGTGTTGTTTTAAAGAGTTTAAATCTAATTCTACATTAGAATTAAATTTGAGTTGAGGATTTAACCCTAGGGGATTGTCTGGGGAACCGGGTTGATCTTTGCTTCCGGGTAAATTGGATAATTTTATCGGTTCGGTGGCAAATGTCCAAGCAATATCCTGGTCTAATTGATGTTGGTTTAAATCGGTTAATCCTTTTTTGATGGTGACTTGTAAACGAGTGGCTAAGGGTAAAGCTTTATCGGCTTGAAATCCAACCATTTTTGGGGTTAAAAACCGAAATTCACCGGGTATTTTAGGAGTAATCTCAAAGTTGTTTAAAAGTTGTTTTTGTCCTGAACCATCTAAGTTTTCAAGCGGAATTAAAGGATCTTTAAAAATAACATGAATTTGGCTTAATTCTGGACTCTCACCCAAGGGATTAATAGCTTCAATCCAGTTCGGAAGTTGGGGTTTAGGTAAATCCGCTACCAGTGGGATGACTTCGCTAACAGGTGAATGACTGATGATGCGACATCCCACCAAAGTTAAGATAAACAGAAAAACGAAGATAAACCGCCTCCGAATTTGGCGGAATTGGGTAAAATTTCTCATCGTCTTTAATTATGATACTTCCTTTTGTAATAACAGATATTTTAATCAAAATTCCAGAAAATTCCAGAAGATTTAATTTTCGTTTTTGTTTAGGGGTTCAGGGGTGCAAAGTGACCGGATTCCGAATTAAAACTGTTACAAAAATTAACAGAAATTAGAGATGAGTTTGTTAATTGAAGGTATCTCTGTTCAAAATATTATGCTATAATATCTCAATTAATTTTATAATTCTATTTTCAAAATCGCTATGGAAACCAATATTCTGACTTTACCTCCCATTTTAACATTAAAACTCGATTTAACTCAGGAACAATTTTGGCAATTGTGTCAAGAAAATCATAATTTTCAATTTGAACGCACGGCTACAGGAGAATTAATTATTATGCCCCCAACAGGAGGAAATACAGGGAAACGGAATGCTGATTTAATTTTTCAACTTCTAGCTTGGAAACGCCAGAATAATTTAGGTGAAGTCTTCGATTCTAATACGGGTTTTACCCTTCCCAATGGTGCTGACCGTTCTCCTGATGCGTCTTGGGTGAGTCGGGAACGTTGGGAGGCGTTAACACCTGAACAACAGGATAAATTTGTACCGTTGTGCCCTGATTTTGTGGTGGAGTTAATGTCTCCGAGTGATCGTTTAGAAAAAACTCGTCAAAAAATGCAAGAATATCAAGAGAATGGGGCAAAATTAGGCTGGTTAATTAATCGTAAACAGCAACAAATTGAAATTTATCGTTGGCATCAAGCGGTAGAAATTTTAGAACATCCCAACCAAATTTCAGGCGAAGACGTTTTACCTGGTTTTGTCTTAGATTTAACCTCGATTTGGTAAACGCTGAAGGATTTAAACGATATAGCCTATATTTGTCCACAGTTAACAGTCAACGGTCAACGGTCAACCTCCAACAGTCAACCTCCAACCGCCAGACTATTCACAAACGTCAATCAATGGTATCCTAGTGTCAATAGAATTCGTTGTTTAAGTTAAGGTAGGGAAATTATGCAAGTTAATGATCTGGGCTTTGTTGCTAGCCTTTTGTTTGTGCTAGTTCCTGCTGTTTTTCTGTTGATTCTGTATATTCAAACCCAAAGTCGGGGAAAAGAAGGTTAAATTCAGTTTTGCCTCAATTCTGATTTTATCCTGATGAAAAAAGCACCACAACAACAGTTTTGAGGTGCTTTTTTCTGAAATTCTCTTGATTAAGGTTATAGACAAACAGGAGGAATTAGGGTGCTTGTGTCCGTGTTAATAAAACAGGACAGTTAGCATAAACCCGAACATAGTCGGACAATGAACTTCCCAATAGTCGGTCTAAGTCAATAAAGCTCTTAGCAACGCTAGGCCGACGGTCTGGGGAAGCTAACATCAATAAATCAGCATTCAATTCTTCTGCAACGCGGCAGAGTTCAGGGCCCGGTTTACCTGTACCACTGACACAACGGTAGCTGACTCCCTGGCGTTTTGCTTCTTCAATCGCAGGTGCTAAAATCGGATCTCGGTCGGCATTGCTGCTGAAGTCCTCGCTCGATTTCCCAGATAAATCTTTATTAATGTGGACTAAAATTATTTGTGAGCCAGAGAGAGATTTAGCAAAAGAAAGTGCCAACTGTAAACACTCTTTAGATGCCTCTGATTTATCCACAGCCACCATAATTCGGCGCAGTTTTTTCACATAAGCATCGTCCTTGACCAAGAGCATCGGACGACTGGTTAATTGAAACACATACTGACTGACCGAGTTTTCCAAAATCGCTTGGATGCGGCCTAAACCCCGTGACCCCATAATAATTAAATCGACATTTTCCTCGTCAGCGACGTGGGAAACGATATCCTTGGGATCACCTTGTTTGAGTTGAGGATTAATTTGCTTCGGGTCAAGCTGAATCGATTTCACGGCTTCTGCGAGAATTTTCCCCCCCTCCTCTAACTTTTCAGACATCGTATCCGAACTAATTTGAGTGGGGACAACGTGCAGAACTGTGACAGATGCTTGTTTGAAGGTGGGGATATCCAGCAGCATATTCAGCATTTCTTCGCATAATCCCCGACCGGCAACAGCAACTAGAATTTTTTTTATCATGTTTATTTCCTTGGGATTAAAATAAATGATTTGTCAGTGATCAGATTCTATCCGACTCGAATTAAAAAGGTTCCCTACCTAGGATAAACCTGAGCGTTGACAGATAATTTGTAGAAATGTTGCGTTCTGAATCTATTTGTAACGTGTTTGAAACAAATCCTCTCTCTGAATCGACGTCCTCAACAGATACCCCATCGGAAAATCCTTGGTTTGACTATGTTGTGCGGGTTTCTCCCCATCATACCGACTATGGCGGGATTGTTTGGCATGGGACTTATCTGTCTTGGATGGAAGAAGCGCGGGTAGAACGGTTACGTTTGACCGGATTGGAGTATCATGACTTAGTAGAAATCGGGTGCGAATTGCCTGTTGTGGAACTCAATATTCGTTATCATCAACCCGTGAAAATGGGGATGCAGGTTGTTGTTAAAAGTCGCATACTATCCACCAAAGGCGTGCGACTCCCTTGGGAATATCGAATTGAATCCGTAGATGGTGAATGCCATTATCTTACGGCTCAAGTCACCTTAGTGCCTATAGACCGACACACAGGCAAAATTATGCGTCGTTTACCCCCGATGTTACAAGCCTCCTTGGCTCAACTGCTACCTGAACTAACGCTATAATTAGTCATTATATTGAGTCCAGTTTGTTGATCCCCAAAAGCAATTCCCCTGTTTGAAACCCCCTCTCCTGAACGCCATCAAACCCTTTCTCGTCCCCTATTTAACCCCACAAGAGCGGATCACTCTTATCCTGCATGACAACCCGGTATCTTGAAATGGATTTAGCCTCCCATCGATTTATTAGTTATTTTGATATTCCAGAAGCTCAACAACTCTGTGATCTGGCAGTAGTCGAACAGTTTGCCGACCAAACTATTATTTTTGAAGAAGGAGAAGACCCCAGTTTTTTATACTTAGTTTTAGAAGGTCAAGTTGAGTTTAAAAAACAAGCTCCCTTGAATCAATATCAAACCGTTGCTCTCGCTAAAGCCAATGACTTTTTTGGAGAATTTGGAGTTTTAGATGGACAACCTCGCAGCGCTAGAGCAATGGCAGCCGGACAGGTGAAATTAGCTAAAATTTCCCGACCGGATTTGATGGAAATTTTAAGCAATGCTAAGGGTAAAGTGATTCTGAATTTATTCAGTTATATTATTCACCATTTGCGAGTCACTACGGATCAATATGTCAATCAATTAGTCCATAAAGAAAAAATGGAATTAGTCGGCGAAATGGTAAATACCATTCTGCATGACTTTAGAAGTCCCTTTACCGGAATTCAGTTATCCAGTACCATGCTCAAGGAAATGCACCCCGATGAAGAAACTCAAGAATGGTGTGATTTAATTTCCATGCAAATTCAACGAATGTTAGGGATGGCAGAGGAAGTTTTAGAATTTGCTAAAGGCACTACGGTACTGTATCGTAAACCCGTTACTGTTGCCAAAATGCTGCAACATTTTGAGAAATTAAATCGGGTTTATTTTCAATCGACCCAGGTTGACTTTTCGGTAAAAGCCGATGAAAAGTGTATTATATATGTTGATGAAAATAAACTAATTCGAGTCCTTCAGAATTTAGTTGGGAATGCGGTAGAAGCCTTTGAAAAACCCGGTGGAAAAATTATAGTCACAGCCACAGGAACTCAAGAATGGGTGAAAATTGCCATTGCGGATAATGGCCCTGGAATTCCTGACGCCATTCGAGAACATTTATTTGATGCGTTTGTCACCTATGGAAAACGCAGTGGTACTGGCTTAGGAACTGCGATCGCTAAATCTATTATTGATGCTCATGGCGGGAAAATTGAGTTTAAATCAATTCCCCAGGAAGGAACTACTTTTTATATCCTCCTTCCTCAAACTCAACGGTCAGAAATGCAAGCAGAAGTTGCTGAAGAAGTCAAATTAAACTAGGTTTAAGTTTAACCCTAAAAACAGAATTAAACTGTTAAATTTATTCTATTTTCCTTTGAATCTAATTCGTCCTCTGCCTCAAGATGTTGTTCATTTAATCGCCGCCAGTGAAGTCATTGACTCGTTAGCGGCGGTGGTTCGAGAATTAGTTGAAAATGCCTTAGATGCCGGAGCCACTCGGATTACAATCTCTGTATGGCCGGAATCTTGGCGTGTTCAAGTAGCGGATAATGGCTTAGGAATAGATTTAGAGAATTTAAAACAAGCAGCCGCAGCCCATAGTACCAGTAAAATTAACACAATTACGGATTTATTTCAAATTAAAAGTTTAGGATTTCGCGGGGAAGCTTTACACAGTTTAGCGCAATTATCGGATTTAGAAATTATTAGTCGTCCCAGTTCTCCAACCCTTTCGAGTTCCGGTTGGCGAGTGGGTTATAATCATCAAGGGGAAGCGATTAAAACTGAAGTGATTGCGGTGGCATCGGGAACCGTTATTACTGTTTCTAATTTGTTTGAAACTTGGCAAACTCGCCGTCAATCTTTGCCTTCTGCTGCCCAACAATTGCGAGGAATTCAGTTAATTATTCAGCAAATTGCTTTATGTCATCCCCAAGTCACTTGGCAACTCCGTCAAGGCAATAATCCTTGGTTTCAGATTAGTCCAGGGGTGAATGCTCAACAAATTTTACCTCAAATTATTAAAAATATTCGGTTTAGTGATTTATATTATTTGAAAATTCCGCCCAATTGTGATAATATTAATATCAAGGGAGTTGAATTAATATTAGGATTACCCGATCGCTGTCATCGTCGTAAACCTGATTGGGTGAAGGTTGCAATTAATGGCCGCATGGTGCGATCGCCCGAATTAGAACAAACCCTATTAACCGCCTTAGCGCGAACTTGTCCCCGCGATCGCTATCCCATTTGTTTTGTGCATTTACACCTTTCTCCTGAACACATAGACTGGAATCGTAACCCCGATAAAAGTGAAGTTTATTTACAGGATTTAAGAGGATGGCAAGATCAAATTAGTCAAGGTATTGATCAAGCATTACGGTTAAATTTTGAGCGTCTTTCTCTACCTCAAAATCGAATTAATCAGTTACTGAAAGTCTCAGAAGAAAAGGGAAACTATAAGATTAATTATTCAAATCAGTCGGATTCTGAAACCTCTCCAACCCCGTCGAAAAACGAGTTAGGAATTGTAGAAGTAAAAGCGATCGCCCAAGTCCTAAATACTTATATTGTCGCTGAACATTCTAGCGGATTATGGTTAATTGAACAACATATTGCCCATGAACGGGTATTATATGAACAAATTTGTGATCAATGGCGATTAGTTCCTCTCGAACCCGGCATTATTTTACAATCCTTATCAACAGCACAATTAGAACAAATGCAGCGTTTAGGATTAGAAATTGATCCCTTTGGGGATGGGGTTTGGGTGGTTAGAAATGCTCCAGAATTATTAGTTAAACGCAGTGATTGTCCAGAAGCTTTATTAGAATTAAGTTTAGGAGGAGATTTACAAGCCGCACAAGTCGCAACCGCCTGTCGCAGTGCGATTAGAAATGGAACTATCATGAGTTTAACCCAAATGCAAACCCTATTAGATCAATGGATTAAAACCCGAAATCCTCGCACTTGTCCCCATGGCCGCCCGATTGTTTTACAATTAGAAGAATCCGCCCTAGCCCGTTTTTTCCGTCGCCATTGGGTGATTGGAAAAAGTCATGGAATTTAGGAGATTTTGACTATAGTTTATTATAAAATAAAGATCATCCATTTATAGCAATTTTCCATGAAAAATCCTATCCTCGATCAACTCTTACAACTCGCCACTCAGAAAGCAGATGCTGTGGAGGTTTATTATTTGTCGAGTCAGAATACTCCCATTGAGTTTGAAAATAATCGTCTCAAGTCCTTACAAACAAAAGCCAAACAAGGGGTAGCGTTACGACTGATTCACCAAGGAAGATTAGGATTTGCGAGTTCAACGGATTTAACCCGTTTAGAAGACTTAGTAGAAGCCGCCTTACAAACCGCAGAAATAGGTGCAATAGCCGAGTTTGAATTTGCATCAAATCTGCATTTGCATTCTGATACTTCTTCCTATACTCCTCCTACAACTCAAGAATTAGTTGAAACTGGAAAAAATCTGATTGAACAGGTAATCAACTACAATCCAGAAATATTAGTCAGTGTGGGGTTTAATCTTTCCCGTGAACAGGTACAAATTGCTACTAATCAGGATGTTTATGCAGAACGTTCTAGTCAGTTATTTAGTGCTTATCTATCAGGAAATTTAGTTAAAGGAGAAGATTTTTTAGCAATTGGCTGTTATGATGTCGCCAGCGATCGCTCTTTAGAAACCGAGCGTTTACTTGAAGAAGTCATCCAAAAATATCGTCTAGCTGAACAACAAGCCACTATCCAAAGTGGGTCTTTTCCCGTGTTTTTTACCCCTCAAGCTGTTGCTAGAATATTAGGAGGATTATTCAGAACAATTTTATCCGGTCAAACCATTGTTCAGAAATCTTCCCCCTTAGCCGATAAAGTCGGAGAAACCCTATTTGATTCTCGCTTCAGTTTATATGAAGATCCAAATTTCGGCCCCTCGGCTTGTTCTTTTGACGATGAAGGAACACCAACAACCGCAAAAAAATATATTGATCACGGGACAGTTAATCAATTTTATTGGGATCGACAATGGGGAAGTCGGGGTCAAATTTCCTCAACCGGAAATGGATTTCGCGGTGGGTTATCTCGTCCTAGTCCTTCCTTAGTAAATTTATGTATTCAGCCCGGAAAAACATCGACAGAAGACTTAATTTCCAGTATTGATGAAGGATTAATTGTCGATCAAGTTTTAGGTGCGGGTCAATCCAATCAACTGGCTGGAGAATTTTCGGTTAATTTGGATTTAGGTTATAAAGTTGAACAGGGTAAAATTGTCGGTCGTGTCAAAAATACAATGGTAGCGGGGAATATTTTTGAGGCGTTTAAACAGTTAGTAGATTTAGGAAATCAACCGCAATGGGTGGGAAGTAGTTCTTATGTTCCCAGTTTACTATTTCAACAGTTAGGGGTTGTAGCTAAACAATAAGAGAGCGATCACATTCGGGGCTTTCCCATACCTGGAGTGGTGGAGAAGATAAACGGGACTTAGATTTTTGGTGAGGGGTCAGGAATTTATGACTCTTTATTATCGATAGGCAGAGGGGTAGAAAAGCGGGATGCTATTGAGTTAAGCTATAATGGGTTAAACATTCAGGGAATGGAGATGAGATGCTAACAATTAAACCTCGCTTTGAAACCTTTGAAGAATACCTAATATATGACGATAATTCGGAAAAACTCTATGAACTATTTAATGGAGAATTGATAGAAGTGCCACCAGAATCGGGTTTTAATATCCAAATTGCTAATCGTCTTTTTCTGGTTTTTGCTTTAATGCTAGGAAGCGATCGCGTTAGGGGACACGGGCTGGAACTAGAAGTCAGAGGAGAACCCAAAAACCGCTATCCTGATCTAACTATTATCCGAGAAGAACATATTCAACAATTATCAAAGCGTAATACTATTCGGCTGAATATGGCTCCTCCTCTGTTGGTTATTGAAATCGTTAGCCCTGGAGAGATACAAAGAGAGAGGGACTACATTGCTAAAAGAATTCAGTATCAAGATTGTTGTATTCCTGAATATTGGATTATTGATCCCCAAACTCAAACTATCCTAGTATTAGAACTGGTGGCTAATGTTTATACAACGGTAGGTAATTTTAGTAACGATGATTTAGTGCGATCGCCTATATTTAAGCAACTAAACTTGAAGGTTTCTGATGTTTTGAATTTTAATTAAAAGAGTGATCATTCGTTATCCGGGATCGGTTAGAACAAGAGGGTTGGGTAATTACAGATCACCCTTTGCATTAAATATAGCGGTGTGCGATCGCAATTCGGGATCAAGTTTAGTTAAATTAAAGAGCGATCGCTGTTGATAATTAAAAAGCGATCGCTTTTGGGTTTCTGGTGTAGTAAATTTACATACTTGCTATCTAAATCCCTAGCTTTTACTTCACTTTAATAATTGCTATTATATTAATTTTTAAGTGGACATTTTTTTAACAAATTCTTGATGTTCTACGGTTGATAAACCTACTTGTAAAACAGCGAATACTTGAGCTAAATTCCCGGCTAATAAAGCTACTTTATCTAACCATAATCCAGGGAATATTTGAGAGCAAATTATATTATCTTTATTAGGCTCAAGCTGAATATATTCTCCTTCATTTAATCTAAACCAATCAAATTGACGGTCATAAACTCGCCAAACTAGATATTCTTGTACTCCATTGCGACGATAAACATTCAATTTTTGGTGTAAATCGTAGGAAGCGGTAGAAGCGGCAATTTCTACAATTAATTCCGGCGCACTTTCGATATAATCATCTTCACTAATGCGTGAGCGTCCTCCCGTTTCAATTCTTAGTAGTGCATCGGGTTGAGGTTCATTGTCTAGGTCAAGACGCACTGTAGTATTATCCAATACTTCCACTCCCGGCGTAGCGGCTTCATAAGTACCTAACCAAGTCATAATTCGAGCATGGGGTTTACCGTGACGTTTTGCTCTAACAGGAGATGACATATAAACAATTCCTTCAATCAATTCGGCTTTTTTCACATCAGGCATTGCTTGATAACGACGCTCAAATTCAGCACGAGAGAGCTTATCTCCGTTTTCTAGCACCGGAATCGTTAAGCTGGGAGAAATTATATTAGCAGCTATCATAGAATTCTTCCGATCATGACTTAATTTTGAATTTTAGCATATTCGACAGGGAATCATTGAGTGAGGATATTGGTTAAAAATCAGGAATTAAACTAGGAGGTAAAGGAAAAGATATTTATAGAATTGCGATATTATTAATTTTTACTTAAGTTAAGAATAATCTTGATTTTCACCGAATAGGAGTTTGAATTCAATGCTACAGCCTGCCAAAACCGTAAAAGTGTTTGAAAAACAGCCAGAACAAACCTACACCGTCGGTCAAGTGATTTTTGAAGAGGGCCAACGGGGAGAGATTATGTTTGGCATTCTCCAAGGGGAAATTGAATTATGGGTGAATGGAAAAGTGGTAGAAACTTTGATTGCTGGAGATGTATTTGGGGAAGGAGCCTTAGTTCAACCTGATCGAACACGAGCGTCTACTGCTATTGCTAAAACCGATTGTATTTTAGCAACACTGGATGAATCTCGATTTTTGTTTGCGGTTCAGCAAACGCCCATGTTTGCTTTAGAAGTTCTCAAAAGTTATTCCGATCGCTTACGTCGGATCAAACACTCTCTTTAAACCTAACTAATCTGAGAAATAACTTCTATTTCAGAGGTTTTTAAACCCGTGAGGATCGGTTGTGCGGGACTAACATCCTGATCATCGAGTTCCTCACCGACATAAATGCCGAGGGATCTGGCTGTTTCTACCCAAAATCCTTGCGGGTCAATGAGTAAAGGACTATCTGCAAATACATTATCTAGGGGAATGGTGGTGACAGCATTATTTTGCCAAGCGACCATGACCCCATATTTTTCCTCCGCAATTAAATCAACGGCCACTTTTCCGAAGGCTGTGCCAATTAATCGATCTAACGCCGAAGGTGCCCCACCCCGTTGAACGTGACCGAGAACGGTGACTCGTGCTTCCACTCCAATATTATTTTCAATTTCTGTAGCAATATATTCTCCAATTCCCCGCAGTCGCACTTCTCCGAGGGCATCTTTATAATATCGACTTTCACCTTCGGCGGTTTTTGCTCCTTCAGCCACTACCACAATGGCAAATTTTCGTCCCCAGAGGTTGCGAAGTTCTCGAATGCGTTTACACAGGGTTTTAATTGAATAGGGAATTTCTGGAATTAAAATCGCATCCGCCCCCCCGACAATTCCCGAATGTAAGGCTAAATGTCCCGTTGTTCGTCCCATGACTTCCACCACCATCACCCGGTCATGACTGGCGGCGGTATAACTCAACCGATCTAAACAATCTAAAATCGTGGTAACGGCGGAATTAAACCCAACGGATAACTCTGTATGAGCGACATCATTATCAATAGTTTTAGGAACACCGACTAAATTCCAATTGCCTTTTTCAGCCAGTTTTTGCAAAATAGCCAGACTGCCATCACCGCCAATGGCGATCAGGGCATCGAGTCCTAAATCATAATATCCTTGAATCACATCATCTGTACGGCCTTCGGTATCGCCTTTATTAATCGAACCTAATATAGTTCCGCCCATACTTAATAAAGGATCAGTACCATGTCGTTCTAAACCATAGGAATTTAAGACAACACTTTTCCGTTCAATCAGCCCCTGAGTGGCATAGGGAATTCCTCGGACTTCCCAGTTATATTCCGATGTGGCATGATTGACAACGGCTCGAATCACGGCATTAAGACCGGGACAGTCTCCACCACTGGTTAGAATGCCAATCCGTTTACGTTTGTTCATATTTGGTTTTGGCTGAAGCCAAATTGTCTACACTTGAATCCTATCGATCTTTGCCCAATTTGTTAACACTGTGAGCGATAAAATTAGTGTTTTTTATCGTTTCTTAACGTTAAGTTAAAAAAGTTTTTTTAGATTTCCAGACAAAATCTGCTTTTCTGGAAAGATTTCTGCTTTGCTATTGATTAAATCCCGATCTCGATTTCCTTTTTATTAAGATAACAGGAAGAAAGAACCGGAACAATCAAGACTTGTGCTACAGTCTATCCCTAGTTGTGGCTTGAACAATCAAGTCCGTTTAATTTTTGCCAAAAGGAGTGAATAACATGGCGTTAAGAGTAGGAATTAATGGGTTTGGTCGCATTGGTCGTTTAGTCATGCGGTCTGCCATTAATAACCCCGATGTGGAATTTGTGGGGATTAATGATCTGGTTCCTCCTGATAACTTAGCCTATTTGTTCAAATACGACTCGACTCATGGCGTTTTCCCCGGTACAGTAGAAGCGAAAGCAGATGGCATTGTTGTAGATGGACATTTTATTCGCTGTACGGCCATTAAAGACCCGACCCAACTCCCTTGGAAAGAAGATACGGTAGATTATGTGGTGGAGTCTACGGGGTTATTTAGTGACTACCCGGGCGCTCACAAACATATTGAAGCGGGTGCTAAACGGGTAATTATTTCAGCGCCTACGAAAGATCCCGATAAAATTAAAACCCTGTTAGTTGGGGTGAACCACGAAGACTTTGACCCGAAAGCTGATTTAATTGTTTCTAATGCCAGTTGTACCACCAACTGTTTAGCTCCCGTTGCTAAAGTGATTCAGGATAACTTTGGGTTAGCCGAAGGGTTAATGACCACCGTTCACTCCATGACCGCAACTCAGCCTACGGTTGATGGCCCTAGTAAGAAAGACTGGCGGGGAGGACGCGGCGCGGCGCAAAATATTATTCCATCGTCTACAGGAGCCGCTAAAGCCGTAACCTTAGTATTACCTGTATTGAAAGGAAGACTGACGGGAATGGCGTTTCGAGTCCCGACCCCTAATGTTTCTGTGGTTGATTTAACCTTCCGCACGGAAAAAGCTACTAGCTATAAAGAAATTTGTGCGGCGATGAAAGTGGCAGCCGAAGGCCCGATGAAAGGGATTTTAAGCTACACTGAAGATGAAGTGGTTTCTTCAGACTTCATCACTGATCCCAGTTCCAGTACCTTTGATGCCAAAGCAGGTATTGAATTGAATTCTAATTTCTTCAAAATTGTGGCTTGGTATGACAATGAATGGGGTTATTCTTGTCGCGTCGTTGATTTAATGATTTCAATGGCGAAAAAAGACGGTATTCTGTAAATGACTCACAGAAACCGGGTTTCTCAACAGATCTTGATTTCCTACAATCAATCTAATGCAGAAACCCGGTTTCTAGGAACTGAGTGCAGGTTAAAACAAGGAACAACCAGGTTGGATCTTAAGTGTTTTCTAGGGATGAGTTAACCGAATTTTTCCTTAACCATTGAGCTAAAGATTCTTGAGTTTCTTGGTCAGTTGCTAACTGTTCCATCATTTGCACAACCTCAATTTCTGGAACTTCTAATAAATAGCTATTTAACCCAAGAAAAACATACATCGCCATGAAAGCTGTGCGTTTATTCCCATCAATAAATGGATGGTTTTTAGCTAAACCATAACCATAAGCCGCAGCTAGGTCAAATAAATCAGGTTGACCGTAAGCAAATAAATGTCTAGGTCTAGCTAAACTCGCAGAAAGAAGATTTTCGTCCCTGAGTCCTAAACTTCCCCCATGCTGCTGAATTTGATCCTGATGGATGACTTGAACAATGTCTTCAAAAATCCAAAACGGTTCATTCACTAGGCTAATTCCCGTAACGCATTTTTATACTTTTCACTCCCTTGTTTATAAATTTGCATTGCTTTGTCAAATTCAGGCTGATCACAAGTTGAGGAATGATCCGAGGGAGTCTTTTGTACTTTTTTTGCGAGAGAATTGAAATAAACCAGGGCTTCTGGTAACAATTCATCAGGTAATTCTTGGGCTAAGGTAATGATTTCTTGACGTATTTCTTGAGTCATGGTTATTGCATAAGATATTTTAAATTATTAAGGATCGAGTCACTTTGTGTCCCTGCTGATTTATGTCAATCACAACAATTATAACAAAATTGAAGAAACTTTTTCAGTAAACTCAGGAACTTCTCGCCTTAATAAATCCAGCAATTGTTCTACCGTAAGTGGTGGCTTTTTTAACACACTAGCTTGTCGCTGAATCACTTGGACAATTCTCTCAGAATCTAAAAAATATAAAGAACACAGAAAACTATCCGATGAGATAGCTTTCACGTTCCAATATTCAAATTCACTAGCGGGAAAATGCTTAAGATTTTCCGTCACAATTACTTCAGCTTTAGCAACCACCGCCGTTGCTAAAACATGGCGATCATCTGGATGATTAGTCATTTGATCAATTAATTGATTAGCGATAGTTACCATTGCTTCTGGAAATGCTTGTTTGATTTTTGTTTCTAAATTATTAGCCTTCTCAACCGTCATTCGTTTTTGACCGATGAGATTGCGAATTGCGCCATTTAAAATTTCCTGTGACCAATATGGGCGATACAAACCCGCACTGGCTACCCGTAACAAAGTATCACGCAAATACATCGGAAACAGAACACATGAATCTAAAACAGCAGACATCTGATCAGTTGGGTCAATTGCTAAAATATCTGCTTTACTCATAAAAACCTGCTTCTTGACTGATTTCCATAATTTCGTCTAACAGTTTTTCCCTGGCTTCATCTCGTTTTATTTTGTAATCCATTAAATCCTGTAAGGGAATTTTTATTTCTGAATTAATCGCGACACAAGAAATAACTCCTGCTTCTAATAGTTGCAACAAATGAGCATGGGAAACCTTAAGAATATTCGCTGCTGTCTCAGTTGTTACTTGATAATCTGGAGGTAAAACTGAAACGGCTTTCCCTGATTCCATTACTTGAATAATTTGTCGTAACAGCCGATAAATTGATTCAGAAATAAGGGCTTCCTGACCATTATTAAATATTAATTTTGTGGGGGCTATTTCTGAATTGAAAAAATGAGCTATTTCGGCAATTTCTTCTCGGTCTCCTATTGTTAATAAAAATTCCTGGCTTGATCCGGTTTTTTCTAACATATTAATATTCCTCTTAACTTATCAATTGTTCCCGTTGTCACCTTTCTTAAGTCAATTCCCCCTAACCATAATTGAGCAGTTTCCCCACTGACTGCCGTTACAACTGCTTGGGCGGGAGATTTGGGAGAATTAATAAAATAGGGCAGTTGTTGTTGATACCCACTCCCTACTTTAACTTCATAACGGGGAACTTGCTTATCTTCTTCAGGAATTTCTGGGAGAATATAAGGACTTTGCCAGCTTGTTCAGCTTTTTGTTGGATAGAGGAGCTAATTTCAGGAATCAATATGAGATCGTTACCGTATTCGGAGCAAAAAGAAGTGGCAATATTCCTCCCTCTTGTCCAAGCACAACACCTTCAATAAAATCCTCCTGAGTTAAGCCAGCTTTGCGAGAGCAACTGGGACAAGCAATCACTGTTCCCCCATCCTCTAAAAACTTTTGTAGCCTTTGATGAATCGTTAAATCACCATTACCTTCTGTTGCTGGAGATCGCCGTTTATCAGCCAGATATACCCCACGAACATTAAGGAAGATGGTGACAGGTTGATGTCCCATTCGCAAGGCATTGTGGGCAAGAGAAATCGCCATACTTGCCGTCCATGTATCATCAGTGGTCAAATTGATAAACAGTGCTCTTGATTCTGTCGCCTTTTCCGTAGTTTGAGCTAATGGGGTTTCTGAGTAAGCTGGTTTTGTAATCACACTCCAATCTAATAACCCAGCCAAGAGTGAAGCAGCAAAAACATAAGGCAATTTAGATTTCATACAAGCTAGTCTCCTACGAGCCCTTGCAGATACAACAAGCTGGACTGGTTCAGGACAGCCAGTTGCTAAATAAAAGAAGAAACTTAATAGACCCGACCCATTTTCGACCCCCTAGATAAACCCGTCAAAAGACAGTTTGTCAAGTTCATAGTTTTATCCCCTAGAGGGTCAAAGTTCTACCTCACTCGGCCTGGATAACGGCAACATCTTCGGGTGTCAAGTTAGCACTAACGCGGTTATTTTTGAAGAGGGTTACGGTTAATCAACGCGCACCTTGCAAAAATAGACTTTTTAGTCAATATTTGAAGATATCACTTTTGCTAACCTCCTATCCATGTCAGACTCAAACCCAAACCTTAACCCGCCTAAACAGGGATATCTGACGCTTCTCCTTCCTGTTGCGGTGGTTTTGTTTATCCTCCAGAAAGCATTCCCCTTAGCTATTTTAACTGTTGGGGGATGGGGTTCTTGGCAGGTGTGGAAATATTATCAACAGCGTCAACAACATCAGTTAGCGACTTTGGATGAAGTGTTTTATCGATTAATTCGGGAAAACCAAGGACGCATCACGGCGTTAGATTTAGCCATGCACTCCAAACAGTCGGGGACAAAAGTACAGGAATATCTCGATCAACGCGCCACCGAGTTCGCCGCTCAGTATGAAATTACCGACGTTGGGGGGATGATTTACTATTTTCCCACCGCCCAACCCTCCGCAACTGTTGAAGACCCTCTCCCATCACCTGCTGTGGAAAACCCAAAATCAGTGGTTTTATTTCCCGTTAAACCTTCTTCCCCTGGGGTTTTACCGTCTACACTAAATCAGTCGGAACTCGCCCAACGGTTAGGGGTACATCCGAATACCCTCAGCAAGTGGAAAACCAAACCGGAATTTTCTGACTGGAGTTATCAACGCGACCCAGAAGCGATCGCTTGGAATTATTCGAGTGAAACCAAACGGTTTTCTCCCCAAAACCCTAAGAAAAAAATGGGGAAAATCAGTGAGTTAATGAAGAAAAATAAAGTTTAGGACTTCTGCAAATTCTGTTGTTAAGATAATGGGGTAGTCTTACTAAAATTGTTATGCGTCCCTTCCGTTCTCAACGGCCGATTTTATAGCGCTACGCGCATACGTTAGGACAATTTCTAAATGCAGCATCCACGCATTCTCTGACGGTTTGAAATTCGTTTAATCTCTGTTTCATCCATGTCTTTAAAACAGCCCACCAGTTTTCAATCTTGTTCAAGTCGGGAGAATATGGGGGCAAATACCAAATTTTACATCCGGCTTCTTCGACGAGTTCTTTGATATATTCCCCTTGATGAAAGCTGGCATTATCAATAATAATAATGTCTCCTGGTTCTAGCACTGGCAGCAAACAATTCTTTAACCAGGTTTCAAATAAATCTTTATTACATGACCCCTCAAAGGTTAAAGGAGCCAATAATTTACCTTCTTTCAATGCTGATAGCCAACTGACTCTTTCTCTTCTTTTACCGGACTTGAGTGCATAACATCTTTCCCCTATCGGGCTGTAGCCATACGGGTAATCCTCTCTATTATCAAATCCCGCTTCATCTACATAAACTTTTCTGCTCCTTTCTATTCCCTCTAGTTTTTGAAGAAATTCTCGTCTTTTTTCTTCATCTCTTTCTCGATACCCATAAGTTTTTTTTTTTCGACTTATACCCAGTTTTCGACAAGCATAACTAATATTCTGTTGCGTCGCCTCACACCCCCATAATTGGGCCATTTGTTTTTGAGTCTTGTCACTATTTTTTTTCACGAATTCTTTAAATTTTTCTAACTCCTGAATTTTCGGTTGAGTTCCTACTCCTACCTGTCGGCTAGCCTGATAGTCTCCTGTTTCTCTTTCTTTTTTCAGCCACAGATCTAATGTGTTGCGACTTATTTTAAAGAAACGACTTACCTCTATTTTCTTTTCTCCTCTTTTCACGGCTGCGATCGCCTTGGAGCGTAAATCGTAACTATAAGGTGCCGGCATAACTATTTTCCGATATTGAGGTATTACTGCATCTTATCATACTTTTGTCCTAACCATAGCGCGTAGCGCTATACCAAAAATTAGCACAATGCCTCGTCAAAAAACCGAAGCAATGGTTTACCGCAGTTTATATCAATTGGCGGTTGAGAAAAAACGCTTACAAGAAGAATTAGATAGTTTAGGACAACGGTTTCAAACGATTACCCAACGCTTAGAACAGATTGAAACTCAAATTCAAGGCTTGGAAACGGACGTTAAACAAATTGCTCAACCCAAACCCCCAACTTCTCAACTGACTCAATCTCTAACTCCACCTCCGACTTCAATACCCCCTAAACCCGGTTCTGTTTCAACTTTTACTTTAGAATATTAAGGAAACACAAAGGCACTAAGACACGAAGAAAGGGAATAGCTCGGTAAACTTTCTGTGAAATCCGCTTAATCCATTTCATCCGTGTTTTCATCTTCTAAGGTTTGAATTTGGAGTAATAATTCCTCTTCTTGAACTTCAAAGTCTTCTTCGGAAATATCCCCCATATCAAAGGCTAACTGAAGTGCCAGTAACCGCTTACTCAAGTTTTCTTTATCATCTAGTTCGGCTTCTGCGCGTTCTACGAGTTGTTCGCCGATCCAGATTACACCTTCAAAGGGTGCTGTGATGGGAGAGAGTAATAATCGTAATATCATAACACACCTGATTAAGGGTTGAGTTGAGCAAAATTAAACGGGGCTGTAAAGTTATTATAGCGAATTCGTAAGCGATTATTAAAATAGTGATCAATCTCTTCAATTTTATCACTAAATTGGGGTTCAGTATCCCAAGGAATTAAATAAGCTGCGTTATAGATCATAGCACTGGTTAAATTATCGTTTTCAACAATTTCTTCCGCCAGGGGGTTTAATATTTGTTGAAATTTATCGATAATTCCCTGTTGACGATTTTGCATCGCCCCTTCAATTTCTTGACCGATCCCGATGATTTCATCCATACTCAGGCGTTTACCTTCTAGGCGATCGCGTTTTTCCCTTAACTCTTGATTTTCTATCATTAAACGGTTTAATTCTTCCGTTTCTTCCCAAAATATTTTCACCCCGACTTCCCGTTTTCCCTCTAATTTATGAAACAATTCTTTTAACCGATCTTGATAGGGAACAATTAACTGGGCTTTGACATTCTCCCAATCTTTCACAATTAATCCAAATTGTAAGGGTAAAACTGTTCTATAGCCATGTTGCATGACTTTTTCTAAGACATCTTCATGGCCTAATAAATTGCGCCGACTGGCTAAATAACGGTCTTGTTGTGCTTCAGAATATAAAAAGCTAAACTCATTCACCGGATGGGTTTGTATCGGTTGTTTGTCTAACCCCAATAATGCTAAAGGTCGCACTCGGTTTGTCGGTAAAATTCCATATAAATATAAACCATTTCCCATAATAAAAACCATCATTAATTTGTAGGGTGCGTAAGCAACGCGCACGCACCAAAACCCATTATAAACCGTAAAATCCAACTCCCCTAATTTAACCCGTAGGGTGCGTAAGCAAAGCGCACGCACCAAAACCCATTATAAACCGTAAAATCCAACCCTAATTAAACCCGTAGGGTGCGTAAGCAAAGCGCACGCACCAAAACCCATTATAAACCGTAAAATCCAACGCTAATTTAACCCGTAGGATGCGTAAGCAACGCGCACGCACCAACATCCATTATCAACCGTAAAATACAACTCCCAAATATTTGATCAAAAATTCCCTATATGACCCATCAATTATCAATAATGAATAGCAGCAACAGGCTTTTATATTTCCTAACAAGTTATCAATATTGTCAATAAATTATTTACCATTAAAAGTTATGGTGCGTGCGGCTTCGCCTTACGCACCCTACGGGATAGTTAGAGAGGTTTAGAGGTTAATACTAATCTTAATTTTGCATGAATTAAGTTGAGTTGGGCTAACCCTAAATCTACACTTCCCTCGACAACAATTCCCGTATTCATTAACCGATCTAATAATTCCAAAACCGAAGGGTGTTGTGAGGTTTCCCCTGGATAATAGGTTCCAGATTTGGGTAATAATGTCCCAAATTCCGATAATTCAATATTCAAATCCTCTGGATCAATTTCAAAGATTTCGCACAGTTGCAAAACCTGAATTTCTAATTGTCGCAAACTCTCCGCCGCCCGATCTAATTCTTCCTCACTTAGGGTATTCCCTTCCATCCGTCGGATGATTTGCGCTTCCATTAACTGCCGAATTAGTTCCACCAAGGTCAACACCAAGGGTGCTAAACCTGCATCTTTTCGAGAAGATTTTGGCGTAATATTCGTTTCTATCGAAGGTTCAGAAGATGACATTCGGTTAAAAGGTTATACCCTACTAGAATAACAGGGTTTTCTTATAGCAGGGAACAGGGAACAGGGAACAGGGAACAGGAAAAGAGAGGTGTACGACGCACGGTTTTAGCATCAGTCTATGTCCTAACACCCCAGGCGCGACTGCTATATGATTGGAAAATCACTGCTACTTTCACTGTATAACAGAAAAATCTGCTTTCGATGGCGATCGCTATTTTTTCTTAATGCACAAATTGTTGATTTTGTCAAGATAGCGGTTTGGGCTTGAAGCTTCCCCTCTAAAAACCCGTGCATCGCCAGGGATGAATTTCGTCAGAAAACCTAGATATTTGACGAGGGAATCAGGGTTCTATCTCCTATTTTGACCCCTAGACACAATAACCCCTTGGGTGCTGTTTTTTATAGTATAACAGAACCCCCATGATCTCGTCAACTATTTGAGAAATATTTTTAATAAAATATCAGGATTTCCTGACAATCTTTAAAAAAACAAAACAATATTGATAAATTGATTAGAAAAGCTGAACAAAATTTCAGAGATGAGATCGAGAATAATTATATATAGTAGGGAACAGGGAACAGGTAGGAAAAGAGTTCTCTGTTTAGGTTTTATTACCAAAGGCTCAATTTATTAAAGGAAAATTAATGGCGTAATTGCTTAAATTAACCCTTAACAAAATCCGATAAAATTCAGGGTGAGTCAAATAGAGAAAACCCACCCTGACCGTTCAACTCAAGGCATCAATTAACCCTTGAACTCGGACTTTAATTTCATCTCTAACTCGATGAAAGGTTTCTAACGGTTGTCCGTCGGGATCATCTAATTGCCAATCTTCAAAAACTTCTTGCATTACCCAATCTTCCGGTAAATTCACACCACAACCACAGAGAGAAATTACCGCATCATAATCTTCCGCTTGGAAATTACTTAAGGGATCAGAGGTTTGACTGGTAATATCAATCCCAATTTCATTCATAACTTGAATTGCAGTAGGATGAACCCGACTGGCTTCTAAACCCGAACTGGTAACGGCAATTTTTCCTTCTCCTAATGTTCTAGCAAATCCTTCCGCCATTTGAGAACGACAAGAATTTCTTTTACAAACAAACATCACTTTTTTCATGTTCAATCTCCTAATTGATAAACGTTAAAAACTCGAAAAGCTCAATGTTTTACATTCGATCAAGATGGACTTTGTTAACCGTTTTGCTAATATCACTTAGGGTTTCTTGAATCCCTTTTTCTTTGCGTTCACTGTAACGGTCGGTGAGATAATTAACCTGATCTCGCAGTAATACCGTAAATTTGTAAAGCTCCTCCATAACATCAACAACCCGATCTCGATAAGGGGAATCTTTCATCGTCCCGTCTTCGTTAAATTCTTGGTAAGCTTTAGCTACTGAAGACTGATTCGGAATGGTAAACATTCGCATCCAACGACCTAAAATTCTCAGGGTATTAACAGCATTAAAAGATTGGGAACCCCCACTAACCTGCATCACCGCTAAAGTTCTTCCCTGAGTGGGTCTAACAGCGCCAATATTGAGAGGAATCCAATCAATTTGATTTTTCATAATCCCACTAATTTGACCATGCAATTCTGGACTTGACCAAACTTGTCCTTCAGACCACAAACTCAATTCGCGTAACTCCTGAACTTTAGGGTGAGTATCCGGTACACTTCCATAAATCGGTAATTCTCGCGGGTTAAAAAACCTGACTTCTGCACCCAATTCTTGTATAATTCGGGCGGATTCTTCTGCTAATAAACGACTGTAGGAACGTTCTCGCAAAGAACCATATAAGAACAGAATTCGGGGTGGATGATCAAACTGACTCATTGATTTAAACCTTTAAACAACGAGGATCAAGTAAGCTGGCTTTTTGGGGTTCTCTGGGAAACCAAAAGGCGGTTTTTTTACAAAGTTCGACCAACATTAACATCACAGGAACTTCAATTAATACCCCCACAACGGTTGCTAAAGCTGCACCCGAATTTAAACCAAATAAGGTTACGGCTGTGGCGATCGCAACTTCAAAATGATTACTCGCCCCAATTAATGCGGCAGGTGCGGCATCTTCATAGGACAGTTTCAGTTTTAAAGCGATCACATAGCTAATCACAAAGATAAAATTGGTTTGCACAAATAAAGGCACTGCAATTAACAGAATATGAAATGGATTGTTAACAATCAATTCCCCTTTAAAGGCAAATAGTAATACCAGAGTAATTAACAGTGCGGAGATGGAAATAGGGCTTAAATAATGCAGAAATTCTCGTTCAAACCAAGCTTTTCCTTTATGCTTGAAAATCCAATATCGGCTATACATTCCCGCAGCTAAAGGTAATCCCACATAAATTACAACCGATAAAAAAATCGTTAGCCAAGGAACAGTTAAATCGTTGGCTGCGAGTAACCAACGCCCTAACGGTGCATATAAAAATAACATCGCTAAGGAATTAACCGCCACCATCACTAAAGTATGTCCTTGATTCCCATAACACAGATAACCCCACATCAAAACCATCGCCGTACAGGGAGCAATTCCTAATAAAATAGTTCCGGCAATATAGGAATTTGCTAAGGAAACTTCCTGACCTCGGATCAGTTCTGTTCCGGTGATTAAAGGACGAAATAACCATCCTAAAAAGAATTGAGAAAACGCCACCATTGTAAAGGGTTTAATTAAC
Source organism: Planktothrix serta PCC 8927 (assembly GCF_900010725.2). Lineage (NCBI taxonomy): Bacteria > Bacillati > Cyanobacteriota > Cyanophyceae > Oscillatoriales > Microcoleaceae > Planktothrix > Planktothrix serta. The sequence continues at coordinate 235,142 of NZ_LR734865.1, forward strand.
CAATTCACCACTAAAGTTAGTAATACGGGTTTAGGGGCGCGGATGGCGTTTGCAGCCTGGGTAAAATCAATTTTTACCATGATGGGATACATCATGAAAAACAGGCAAATGGCAATCGGAATCGAAATTTGATAGACGCTCATGGAGTCTAAAGTAACGGCAACTCCGGGGAATAAACGCCCTAAAATAATGCCCCCAATAATACATAAAAACACCCAAACTGTTAGGTATTTTTCAAAAACACTCAGTTTCCCCCCTGCTTGCACCGCCGATGAATTAACTTGAGGTGAATTGACACTCATTAAACCTCCTTAAAAATTTAGTATTCTGCCCGTTTTGCTAACACTTCATCGAGGGTTAAGTTAAACTCCGATGTTCCCCCGAATACCGTCCCCACTTTAGTTTTATGAAAGTTACGATAGAGTTTGGTGTAGTCATCAGGATCAAAAGCAATATAACCCACATTTTGAACGACTTTAGGCGCTTTTTGCATATAGAAATCCAGAAAATCATTCATGGCTGGGTTATTTTGAGCCGTAACCGCATTAACATAGATAAATAAGGGGCGAGCTAGGGGTCGATATTTCTCGGCTTCCGTTGCATTTGCTGAGGGTTTTATCGGCCCAGAACCTTTCTGATTATCAACGGCTAATGCTTTTAAATCTCCCGGTCTTTCCTGATAATAAGCATANTCGCCATCAAATTTTAACGAGTGATCCTCCTCAATTGGATACTGAAATCTATTGGAATGCGACTTGGGAAACTCCTTTACCTAGCTTTTTGTCCTTTGCTAATTTACAACAATTTTTAGCTTTAGATAGTTTAGATAAAATCCGTTCAGGTCAAATTCAAGAAGTTTTAGATAATTTAGAACTCAGTTGGAGAATCCGAGAATCCATCAGAAAACAACCCACATTAATTGCTCAACTTGTTTCTCTAATTATAGATTCTTATTTGATTGGTTTATTTCGTAAGCTCGATTATGTACCTCCTGAATGGCAAGGTCGCATTAATCAGTTATTGAATCAAGATTACTATAACTCTTTTTTGATCAGTAATGAGATGGAAGTATGGGCTGCATATAATAGTTTATCTAATTTGTTAATTTACTTTTCTAATTTGTCAATTTACCTTAAAATTATCAATCAAGATGATAACGATGATAACCAATCCCAAAATACTTTTGCTCAATTTATTTATTTATTCCATAAACCTTACGGAACGTTTTCAGCGATTGATCTTTTTAGAAAAAGACATTTATTTTTTCAATCTATCCCTAATAAAAATTTTTGTGATTTTGATCCTGAGAAATTTAAAAAACAATATGAACAACCTCTAGAATCATGGAATTTGATGAAAGGTGAGGAATCATTATTAACAAATCGATGGCCGATATTATTCCGACAATTAATTGATTGGGAACTAACACTCAAGATTATACAAGTCAAGGAAATTGCTGTAAAACAAGGCAAATGGCCGGAGAAAGTTCCTGGACTAGAAACCTCAATTTGTGAAGATCGTCAATGGATTTATAAAGTTTCTCCCGATGGTAAAACCATGTCAATTTCTTATAGTAAACCGCCTTCTTGGTGGCAAAAGCCAAAAATAGGAAAAGTTGACTACCCTTTAACTTATAGTAGCCAACAGATTCCTCGACTGAAACCTAAGTCAAAATCTTAATATTTAATGGCTATTCCTGAACCCAAATAGAAACCGAACCCCCCTTACAAGAAAATTCACCCCAACCGGAATCATTCGTTTCAATGGGCTCTTGAATATTCCCTGTCAGGTCATAAAATTTAGTATTCGGTTTCCCGACTTCCATCGGTTTAATTCCTTCTGGGCCATCACTTAAAATCACCGCCATTGCTTTCGGATGTTGTTCGTCTCCTAAGCGAGTCCAACCAATAATATCGGGGTGATCAAAATAGTCATATTGAGGGCCGTAGCCGTAATTTTTACGCGCATCAAGACACTGATCAATAAACTGTTTATGGGAGGGTAAAACGATTTTATAAGTATTCCCATCCCGTCCTCTATCTTCATATTCTGCACCGTAATAATCGGCATGAAAAATACAAGGATAACCCTCTTGACGTAACAATATTATAGCATAAGCTAGGGGTTTAAACCAAGGTTCAACGACAGATTCTAAGGCTTGTAACGGTTGAGAATCATGATTTTCAACAAAAGTAACGGCATTCATGGCACGGTCTTTGACTAATGTTCCATCCAAAATTGTCCGCATATCATGATATCCTCCAGCTTTACTCGCATAATGGAAATTGTAATGTAAGCTAACATCAAATACCGACATTCGTTGACCTACGGTGTCTAAATACCAATTTAATACGCTAGTATCAGGTGCCCAATATTCCCCAACAGTAAAAAGTTCCCGACCTGCATATTTTTCCATTTCATCTAACCAATTAGGGAAAAACCAAGCTGCAATATGTTTAATCGCATCTAAGCGAAATCCATCCACATTTGTTGTGTCGAGATACCATTTTCCCCAGTTTGTAATTTCAGTTCTAACCTCCTCGTGTTGGAAATCTAAATCCGCACCCATTAAATAAGCAAAATTGCCATTTTCTAAAGCAACATAATCATCAAAAGTTTTGCCTTCAAATAAATAAACGCTTCCCGATTCTTTGCTATATTCATCATAATCAACGGCATCAAAATGCCACCAATGCCACTCAAATTGAGAATATTTTCCCTGACGACCCGGAAAGTTAAACAGAGTATAAGCGTTAATATCTCGTAAATCTCCTTTAGGATTTTTTCGATCATATTGGGGGAAAGAAGTTGCTTTGGCGACTTCTGTTCCATCTGCCCCGATTCTGTGATTTAATACTGTATCAGCATAAACTTCAATTCCTGCTTGATGTAAGCTATTAATGGCATCTAAATATTGTTGACGAGTGCCATATTTCGTTCTAATTGATCCTTTTTGATCAAATTCTCCCAAATCATAAATATCATAAACCCCATATCCCACATCCATCCCGCCTCCTGTTCCTTTGTAAGCAGGTGGCAACCATAAAGCCGTAATTCCTGCATCCGCTAACTCCTGGGCGTTGTTTTTGACTTGATTCCACAGGCTTCCATCAGCAGGAAGATACCAGTGGAAATACTGCATCATCACACCGTTAATTTTTGCCATGTTCCCTGATTGATATAAAATAGTGAATATGGATTGAGTCTATCTTTGATACAATCTAATGTAAATGGGATAAAAGGGTATGATTGCACCTTTATTGAAAACATGAATATAGAAGACATCCAAGACAGCGTTCGGATTGGTATTGAAGTTACCGTTTAGTCACAGTTTCAAGACGTTCTTTATCTGAAATTGCTAACCAAGCTGATTCTGATATCTCTAATCTTCCCGGTATTTTTAAAGATGAAACTCTCCGATGTTTTAATCAAGAAGAACTGCGAAACTTATTGAATAAATTACAAAAAATCGGTTTTGATGTTACTCATGAGTCTTTTAAATTTATCTGGGATAATACAGGAGGGCATCCACACTTGGCTTCAGCTTTAGCATTTGAATTAGCTAACTCATGGTTAAATAGTCACCAGTATAATTTAGAGCAAACTCTGCAAGAATCTACATCTGAATTTTTAAAATATTATGATAATTTAATAGATATTCTTAAAGAAGATAGTTCTCTTGATAAATTGCTTCAAATTTTATTTGGGCCTTTAATTACAGTTACTAAATTTGATGCAGAAAAATTTATGAGGTATGGATTAATAGAACCTAATAGTGATGGATATTACAAAGTTTTTTCCTCTCATTTTGAGGATTATCTACGATTAGTAGGACGTTCAATAGATTTATGGCCACTTTGGCGAGATACAGAAAGAAAACTCCGTTCAGTAATTACTGAAATCATGGAAATTGAATATGGAGAAAGCTAGATGATTAGAGGACTAGAATTTAATTGAGACTTAAAACAATTGCTAGAGCGTCACTGATCTCTTGCATAATTTGATCGCTAAGAGTTCCAACTTGCGAGATCAGCCTTTTTTGTGAAACTGAACGCACCTGAAAGGTATCTGCTACTGATTTCTTACTCAACCCATTCTCCAGTGTCGGTTCAATTGTTACCATCCAGGGAACCTGATCAAATACGTCATTCCATCCAGTAATTGGTACAACAACCTTTAACCTAAGAACACCGATGTCGTTATTGCTAACAATTACACAAGGGCGAGTTTTCCCAATTTCATCGCCAACACTGGGATCGCCACTATAGAACCAAATCTGACCTCTACGCATAGTCCTGATACTTATAGAAATCTTGATCGCCTGAATCAATAAATTGAGTCAAATCACTGCCTTCTACATAGTAAGAACGCATTATTTCAGCCGCATTGATTAAGCTGAGTTTTTCAGGTTTCTCCATTTCTTCGCGCACTAACCGCAACGCAAATTCAATAATCTCCAGGCGTTCCTGATTCGGCATTTGCTTAATGGCTTCGAGGATTTGAGGCTTGATCATAGTTTTGGATGTTGTTACTCCATTTACCTCTAAATCATAGACATATTTTATACTAACTAATCCTACTTTAATTGTCAAGGTCTATGCTTCTCCCTTTCTTTGTGTCTTCGTGCCTTTGTGGTTCCTTCTACCTAAAAAAATTAGCTTTTAAAACAATCTAAACTCCTCCAAATCGTTCAATCGGCCAAAACCGAAAAACAGCACGACCAATAATATTTTCTTTAGGAAGAAAACCCCAAACATGGGAATCATTACTATCGTTGCGATTATCTCCCATAACAAAATAGGAATTTTCAGGAACTTTCACCGGGGGTAATTGATAATTAGGTTCTTCCGCAATATATCGTTCAAATAGCGGCTGATTATCAATATAAACCCGACCATTTTTAACTTCCACTATTTGACCGGGTTTACCAATAATTCGTTTAATAAAGGCTTGATCGGCTCCATAGCCAATTTCTTGTAATTGCGAGGGAGGATTAAATACAATAATATCGCCAAATTGAGGAGAGTCTAAATAATAGGATACCTTTTCAATTACTAAGCGATCGCCTATTTCTAAAGTCGGGAACATAGAATCTGAAGGAATAAATCGAGGTTCAGCAATAAACGTTCTAATGAATAATGATAATCCCAAGGCGATCGCTAAAATTACAATATTCTCTCGAATTTGATCCCAAATACTTTTTTCAGTAATTGCAGGTTGTGGCTTTTGAGTAGCTTGTTTTTCTTCAGATTTCATTGTTTTCTTTCCTAATATCATCTCTAAAAACAAATTAAGAATTAAGAATCCTAGCTGAATTTCGATTCTTAATTCTCAATAATTAACCCCTTAAATTTAATGGGTATATAGTTAATTTTCCGTTGAGGATTTGCGATGAGGAAAACGAATTCCCAAAAAGACATCATAGAGAAAACTCCAAAAGTCTTTTTTTCCGCCGAGGATTCCCACAGTTTGGGGGGAACCTTTCTCATCTAATAGGGGCTTCATAAATTCATAAGTTGGCTTGTAATAATACCAAGGAATGGAGGGCCATAAATGATGAATCAGATGGTAATTTTGCCCCAAAATTAACAGATTTAAAATTGAACTCGGATACACCCTAGAATTTTTCCAGCGACCCCGTTCTTGAAAAGGACGATGGGGTAAATAATCAAAGAATAAACCCAAGGCTATCCCCACGACTAACGCCGGACAAAACCAGAAGTTTAGAATATAGCCAAGGAAGTTATAATGAATCGAGATAGCAACAATTGTCGCTACAAATAAACGACTCAAAAACCACTCCAGAAGTTCATATTTTTTCCAGAGTTGGCGTTTGAAGAAAAACACTTCATGGTAAAAGAATCGCGCCGCGATCAACCACAGAGGCCCACCTGTGGAAACAAAATGATCGGGATCATTGTCTGGATCATTAACATGGCAGTGATGTTGGATATGAACCCGTGTAAATACGGGAAAAGCAAACCCTAACATTAAAGCACTACCATGTCCCAATACCGCGTTCAGAATGCGGTTTTTGTGGGCTGCATTATGGGATGCGTCATGAATCACTGTACCTGAAAGGTGCAGTGCCAAAACATTAATCAAAAAACAACACCAGTCTGGCCAACCCCAACGCCAGTATCCAAATGTGGAACAGATCACCATGACTACCGCGCCTAAAAACATGAGTAGCGTGGTGTTAAAGCCACCCTCTGCGGTGAGGTATTCTTTGGGGACTGTCAGTGGCTTGCTTGCCTCCGACATTACAGTTTGCACTCCTTGAAGTTTCACACCTGAGTATTTTATGAGACAAGTAACAAATTGTAAAGAATTCTAAAATTACTAAATCCAAACCTAACTGCCTAAAATAACACGATTATCCCCAGGAGAAAATATTTATGTCTCGCTCACGACTCCGTACATCCTTACTCGGACTGATTAGTTTATCCCTTACTCTATCACTGCTGGGTTCTGCGACCAGAGCTAATGCTCAACCTCGGTGGCCCTCTTTACCCAGTTTGAACGATTTGCTAGAACTGCGACGCAACAATGGTCAACCCCAACAACCGACCGCTAATCCTCCCAGCAATACAACACAAATTCCCACCCCGCAACCCCAGGCTCCGACCCAGGAAACGCCTATTCCTCAAGTGGAAGTCGAAACCGGGGAAACAGATATTGCTCGGTTTCGATGTGAAGTCATTGGCGGTCAATATACAGTCATGTATTATCCCGTCAGTCAACCGAATCAAGGCTATGCTTGGGCGGTTCCGAGTAATATGGGGGGAGGCTGGACACCAGAACGGCGTTGTGCAGAAATTAGCCGCCGTTTAGAGTCCTATCGTCCCGATGGCTTATTAGAAATGACTACAGCGATTGAGAACGGTTATAACACCCTCTGCGCCACAACCGAAGATATTCCTCAATGTCGGATTGTATTAACGGTTCCTCCTGGGGAAGATCCCTTATTAGTCCGCGATCGCATTTTCCAAAACCTAGTGATTGCCGATAGTGGCCAAAGCACCCAAGGCGTCTATACCCTCGTCGATGAAAAAAGTACCGGAGACATCATTCGAGGCGTTTTAGGCGGTTCCCGAAATCGTCCCAAATCCCAAGGAATTCCCCTGCGTCAATTCCTCGATGCTAATGATGGGGGCACCGGATCACGCTTAAACCCCCGTTATTTTCCAAAATAGGGAACAGGGAACAGGGAACAGGGAACAGGGAATAGGGATGGGGCGATTTCCTAATCACCCTTTTGGATGCTTACCCAAAACCCATTACCCATTCGTAATTCGTAATTCGTAATTCCTAATTACCCAATTCTGAATTCTTTATCGTTGTGTGTCCTTGACATGGTTAAATTCTCTTTATGATCTGTAGAGAGACGCGCCCTGGCTCGTCTCTACAGGTAATTCCTTAGATTTTTATTGAGTCATGCAACCGCAAAATCTACTGCACCGAACTAAAATAGTCGCTACAATCGGCCCTGCTACCCAGAAGCCTGAAGTTCTCCGCGCCTTGATTGAAGCGGGTGCAACGACTCTGCGCTTGAATTTTTCCCATAATACTCACGAGGATCACCAACGGAGTATTCGGATGATTCGGCAAACGGCCTTTGAACTGAATCAACCCGTCGGCATCTTACAAGACCTGCAAGGCCCAAAAATTCGATTAGGCAAATTTGAGAACGGTTCGATTATTCTGAACCGAGAGGATCAGTTTATTCTCACCAGTGAAGATATCCTCGGAACTCAAGAAATGTCCTCCGTCACCTACAAACCCTTAGCCGATGAAGTCCCAGAAGGAGCCGTTATTCTCCTCGATGACGGCAAAGTTGAAATGTTCGTTGAGAAAGTCGAACCGCAAAAAGGGCGCTTATATTGTCGTGTTGTTGTCGGGGGAACTCTTTCTAATAGTAAAGGGGTGAATTTTCCGGGGGTTTATCTATCGATTAAAGCCTTAACTGAAAAAGACCGAAAAGACTTAATGTTTGGTTTAGATCAAGGGGTTGATTGGGTGGCTTTAAGTTTCGTTAGAAATCCCCAAGATGTATTAGAAATTAAAGAATTAATTGCCAGTGCGGGGAAAGATGTTCCCGTGATTGCCAAAATTGAAAAACACGAAGCGATTGAACAAATGGAAGAAATTCTAGCTTTGTGTAATGGGGTGATGGTGGCGCGAGGAGATTTAGGGGTAGAACTTCCCGCCGAAGACGTGCCAATTTTACAAAAACGGTTAATTATCACCGCAAACCGCATGGGAATTCCAGTCATTACCGCGACTCAGATGTTGGATAGCATGGTGAATAATCCCCGACCGACCCGGGCGGAAATTTCCGATGTGGCGAATGCGATTTTGGATGGCACTGATGCGGTGATGCTTTCCAACGAAACGGCCGTGGGTAACTATCCTGTAGAAGCGGTGGCGACAATGGCTCGGATTGCAGTTAGGATTGAACAGGAGGGTGCGACCCGCAATGTTTCTAAGGTAGAAGATACCGGACGTTCAATTCCTAATGCCATTAGTCAGGCCGTAGCCCAAATTTCTCACCAGTTGAACGCGGCGGCAATTATGACCTTAACTAAAACCGGGTCTACTGCCCGAAATGTGTCTAAATTCCGACCCCAAACCCCGATTTTAGCGATTACGCCTCACGTTGAAGTCGCGCGACAGTTAAGTTTAGTTTGGGGGGTAAAACCACTATTGGTGTTAGATTTACCTTCGGCTGACCAGACTTTCCAAGCGGCGGTGACTGTAGCCAGAGAAAAAAATCTCCTAGCGGATGGGGATTTAGTCGTAACCACGGCCGGAACCTTACAAGGGGTGGCAGGATCTACAGATTTAATTAAGGTAGAAGTGGTAACGGCTGCCTTGGGGAAAGGAACGGCCGTGGGTCAAGGCTGCGTAACCGGACGAGCGCGTGTTGCCCGCAGTGCGGGGGAATTGGGCGATTTTAATGTCGGGGAAATTTTAGTCACTCCCCAAACCAGCGCTGATTTTGTTGATGTGATGCGAAAGGCGGTGGGTGTGGTGACAGAAGCCGATAGTTTGACCAGTCACGCGGCGATTATTGGTTTACGTTTAGGGGTACCTGTAATTGTCGGTGTGAAGAATGCCACTCGCTTGATTCGAGATGGTGTGATTCTGACGTTAGACATGGAGCGAGGGATCGTTTATTCGGGCGCTAATAGTGGTTCTATGCCAGATAACCTTTAAACAACAAAATGTAGGGGCGGGTTCTGTAATTATCTTCAATTCTGATCAATAATCTAACTAAACCCGCCCCTCTTAAATGCGATCGCNCAATCATTAGGGCAATACCAACGGGCGATCGATTTCCATCAGCAATCCTTAGAAATTAAACAGGAAATCGGCAATCGCAGTGGCGTTGCTACCTCTCTGAACAATTTGGGCAATGCTTACAATTCATTAGGGCAATACCAACAAGCAATCGATTTCTGTCAGCAATCGTTAGAAATTGCACAGGAAATCGGCAATCGCGGTGGCGTTGCTAACTCTCTGGGAGGTTTGGGCAATGCTTACTATTCATTAGGGCAATACCAACGGGCAATTGATTTCTATCAGCAATGGTTAGAAATTGCACAGGAAATCGGCGATCGCCGTGGCGTTGCCGCCTCTCTGGGAAATTTGGGCAATGCTTACAATTCATTAGGGCAATACCAACAAGCAATCGATTTCTATCAGCAATCCTTAGAAATTGCACAGGAAATCGGCGATCGCGGTGGCGTTGCTGCCTCTCTGGGAAATTTGGGCATTGCTTACAAATCATTAGGGCAATACCAACAAGCGATCGATTTCCATCAGCAATCGTTAGAAATTGAACAGGAAATCGGCGATCGCCGTGGCGTTGCTACCTCTCTGGGAGGTTTGGGCAGTGCTTACCATTCATTAGGGCAATACCAACAAGCAATCGATTTCCATCAGCAATCGTTAGAAATTGCACAGGAAATCGGCAATCGCGGTGGCATTGCTATCTCTCTGAACAATTTGGGCAATGCTTACAAATCATTAGGGCAATACCAACACGCAATCGATTTCTATCAGCAATGGTTAGAAATTGCACAGGAAATCGGTGATATTCGGGGTCAAGCAAATGCTTGGTTTAATACTGGAAATACTCTTAAAAAACTTAATCGTTGTGAAGATGCTCTGGGTGCTTATCGAAATTCCCGTGAATTGTCTCAAAATCTGGGACTTGATGCCGATGTGCAAGAGTGCGATAATGCCATTCAAGAATTAACCTCACCGTCTCCCTTGTCTGCCCCTCAATCTCAAGGTTTTTGGCATTGGTTAAACCTGCAAATTCGTCGTTTTTGGCGGTGGTTGCGGCAGTTAGGGAGAGGTTGAAAAAATTAATATTCCATCTTTCTTTAATGTTTGCTACCGATAATTTAGAGAGCAGATGAAATTTTCCCCATTGCCCATTGCCCATTGCCTATTGCCTATTGCCTATCACAAGTTTCTCTATAGCAATCCGTGTAGGAATTGTGATAAAAATCTGTAGGGGTTGGGTCTCCCAACCCAGCCAAGAGGGTTGGGAGACCCAACCCCTACGATAAAATATTACAACCTCCGTCTCGAAAGCGCGGATTTCTATAGTTTGCCCGAAAAAACTTGACATTTGAAATTAAGTTTTGCTATAATGTACTATTGTACTGATATTGCATTTTTGCTGCTTTAGCTCAGTTGGTAGAGCGGTTCACTCGTAATGAACAGGTCGTCGGTTCGAGTCCGATAAGCAGCTTTTAAGTTTTAATCTGCCCAAAGGTTCACTATTATTATATAAACTCTGATTTAGATGAATGAGGGTAGCTTAATATTTTTATGTTTTTAATTAGCAAATGCACCCTAAATTAGTATTTTAATAGCAGTTAATAGTTTTGGTTTTACCCAGACTTGAATCTGTATATTTTTGAAAACAAAGTAGCGGTGTGATGAGAACCGCTACTATATTGGATGAAATAAAGGCTGAGGGTCTCAACAGTGTGAGACAGAAATTAACGTAAACCTTGAGATGTTTTGACTAACTAATTTAATCATCGTTTCTTAGTGAGATTGACGACGACGAGAAGCCAGCATTCCACCGAAGGCTAAACCTAAACCAACGAGTGTAGCAGGTTCAGGAACTTCCACGGGAGGAGGAGTCACAGTTGTCACGTTCGCTGCAAATAAGGAAGCGTGAGACAGAGCTTGACCTTGACCTTTGTTAGTCGAAACACCGATGGTATTGAATATTCCAGTTAAACCTTTTGTCCAATCATAGTCTTTGAACAGATAAGCACTGTATCCGGTACTGCTCTTTAAGCTCAAGACAAATGTATCGGTTGAGAGTGCTTGTTTGAAACTCCAATCGCCTGTATTGAAGTTTTCTTTCGCATCAAATAAATTATTGGTTTCGTCAGATTTAGCTAATAATGACCAACTGACTTCTTCATTATTATCAAATTCGGTAGCAAATAAACCTGCATCGAGCTTCCCTAGTAAAGTGCCTTGTTTGCCTGTATCATTTTCTCCAAAAGCACCTTTACAAGCGGTAGCATCGACCAAATCCCCTAATACCCCTCCTAATGAGATATCACTGGTACTACATTGACTGAGTACACCACCAGTGTCATCGCCACCGCCACCGCCTGAGATCTTAACTGCTTGTGCGGGTGCTGCAATGAAGGAAAGGGCAACTCCAGTGGCTAATATAGTAGAACCGATAATTTTAGATAGTGGGGTTTTCATCTCAGCCTCATCCTTTATGTTTTGTGGTCTAGTAACCTGGGGTAGAAACAAGGGTCTTGAACTTGGGCGTTCTTGATTTCTTGGTTCTACCTTGTTACCAATATGACGCAATCAGTGGAGATTTGTCTATAGGTTTTTGCCAATATTGGTTATTTTTACAAAACTTTTATCGTGGGTCGATACAAATATAAAGATACGATTAAATTCCCCGAAAAAACCTAGGTAAAAGATGTGTAGGCTTTCTATCTAGTAGAAGTCTGATCAATTTTTAGATGCAAAAGTTGTGAGTTAGATCACAAGACGGCGGACAAATCTATCCATATACTGGTAATAAAAAATACTTTTATATCCGCAATATCCGCAAAAAGACGAGTATCCCCATGATATTTTGTGACCGTCATCGCTGGTTTTAGCCATTAAATCCTTGAAAAACCCTGACTAGAGGGTTAAATGGGGAAATTCAACCCTTTGAGTGGAATCTGTTGTTGAGATGGACTTAAGCCTTTAGATTGTAGGAGGACGCCAAAGTTACCTAACCCCATCGGATCAATTAAAGAATGTAAGCATTCTCTTCGTTGTAATACTTCGGAAAGAGAATATTCTGAGGGTTGGGATAAAGCCGCAATGCGATCGCCTAACCCTAAAGCCATTAAAAATAAAGCCTGTTGTGTCAACCCAACAGAATTAATTCCCCAGTTTTCCCCATAAAGTTGTAAGGCGGTAAAATTAACATGGGCGGTAATATCTTGGCGACCAATATTCAGATAAGGATCATTATGATGGCAATGTTGATAATAACATTGTAAGGTTCCTTCCCGACGACTAGGAAGATAATATCGTTGGGCTTGATAACCATAATCAAGGGTAAGAATAAAACCTTGATTGAGTTTAGATGATAAGGTTTTAATCCAGTCTAAAGCAACTAAATTAACTTCTGTTCGATAGCTTTCTGGATAAGTATTAGAACATAAATCAATATCAATTAATTTAAAATAGTCTGTAATTTTTACGCTAGAAAGTTGACCAATGGTTTCTTCAAATTTAATCTCTGATGGAGTTTGAGAATCTAATGTAATATAAATTTCTTGAAGTTGATGATTTTGAACGATAACTTGATGGACAGGAAAAGCATCGACTAATTCATTAGAGAAAAAACACCCCCTAATAGTGTTATTAGGAATATCCTCAAGGTCACACCATTGAATTGATACAAAATCAGCGAGTTTTTTTTGGATTTGATGTTTTTGTTGAGCTTTGAGAAAATTAGATTTCTCGATAATAATATAATTTAAACATTTAAAAAATGTAGGATATTTTTTTTGTAAATATAACAGAATATCGCTGGCTAATATTCCCTGTCCTGCGCCCATTTCTACTAAAGTAAAGGAGTTAGGACGATCCAGAATTTCCCACATTTGAAAAAATTGTTCTGCTAACATTTCTCCAAAGTCTGATCCTAAATAGGGAGAGGTAACAAAATCTCCTTCTGCTCCTAGTTTCGGTTTATTTACACTATAATATCCATATTCTGGGTGATATAAAACCCAGTTCATATAATCAGCAAAGCTAATTCTATTTTGAGGATTTCCCTTAATTTCTTGAGCAATAAAACGGCATAAATTCAGATTGTTTTGATCATCCATAATCCAATTATAGCAATGAATAGGAAGCGTGTTTACAACAACTTTTGTGTCTTTGTGTCTTTGTGGTTAAATTATGCTTAACAAAATTAAAAATACCAGCACCAACTGCTCTAATTATTTCCTCGTTGTTGTGCTTTAGCACCCCTTAGAAAAGCACAACAACGAATCGGATTTAAACAGAAACAGCTTCAGGTTGATACCGAATATTGGCATCTTTTAAGCGTTTTAAGGCTTCTCCCAAGCGATCGCAATCTGCAATTAAACTAATTCTAAAATAGCCTTCTCCACCCATTCCAAAAGCATTTCCAGGAGTAAAAACAACACCCGTTTGTTGTAAGACTGTTAGAGCAAAATCCGTTGAATTCATCCCCTCTGGACAGGGAACCCATAAATACATCGTCGCTAAGGTTTTAGGAACAGTCCAGCCTAATTCAGCTAAACCTTTAATTAAAAAATCTCGGCGGGTGCGATAGCGTTCTTGAACTTCTTTCAGATAAGAATCCGGTAAACTTAAAGCCGTTTCTGCCGCCGTTTGTAACGCTGAAAATACCCCATAATCCAAATTAGTTTTTAACGTTCTTAACCCTTGTAAAACCTTAGAATTTCCCACCGCAAAGCCCACTCGCCAACCCGCCATATTATAGGTTTTAGACATGGTGTGAAATTCTACCCCAATTTCTTTTCCCCCCGGAATTTCTAATAAACTCGTGGGTTGATAACCATCAAAGGCTAATTCAGCATAACATAAATCATGAACCAGCAGAATTTGATATTTATGAGCAAAGGCAACAATTTCTTCAAAAAATTCACGCGGGGCGGTTGCACCCGTGGGGTTACTGGGATAATTAAAATAGAGAATTTTAGCTTGTTCAGCAATCGAATCAGGAATCGATCCTAAATCAATAATCCAATCATTTTCCGGCTTCAAAATCAGAGGATGAACCTTTCCCCCCGCAATGACTGGCCCGCGAAAATGTACGGGATAGGAAGGACTAGGAACTAACACTAAATCCCCCGGATTAATATAAGCTAAGGCTAAATGACCTAATCCTTCTTTTGATCCTAATAGAGGTAAAGCTTCGCCATTGGGGTCAAGAGAAACGCCATAACGACGGTGATACCAATTGGTAATTGCTCGTCTAAAATTAGCCGTTCCTTCAAAGGGTGGATAGCCATGATTTGCCGGATTTCTTAACGCCTGAACTGCGGCTTCAACTACAGGTTGAGGAGTGGCGCCATCGGGGTTTCCCATGCCTAAATCAATTAAATCTAAGCCCTGTTGACGGGCGTTGGCTTTCAATTCATCTAAACGGGCAAAAACATAAGGCGGTAGGGCTTGTATCCGGTCAGCAGGGCTAATCCAATCTAATGTCATTGGTCGATTATGTGAGGTTAAAACTAAGGTGTTCAGTAGCCAGAAAAAAATCGATTCTTATTTAGGGTTTTGATATTGAAACTGAATAATTCAATCTCTAACCCTAAACAATGATTCTTCATTTTCCCCTGATGGGGTCTACTTTTTTCCTTCCCTTCTTAATTCTTAATTCTGATCAAGAGTTAAGGGGTTGAATTCTTCAGCTTGACTTCAACGATGGGGGCTGTAGTTGACACCATTGCCGCCATTAACTGTTCAGGAACCACTTTAAACGGTAAACGATGAAGATCAGAACGTTCATTACAAGCAACGTCGGTGGCTTGTCGCAGTTGGGCTAAGGTGATTTCACCCATCCCTAAATCATTCAGGGTTTGGGGTAAACCTAAATCCGTGTAAAACTTTAATAATTGTTGTCTAGCGGTGGCAGCGAGTTGGTTGCCTTGTACCATTTCCTCTAAACGCAATTGCGCTAAAATCCCAAAGGCGACCTTTTCCCCGTGTAAAGTCCCATGACTGGCTGCAATATGGGTTAACCCATTATGAACTGCATGGGCGGCAACGGTACGACATTGGGCGCCCCCAATACCGCCAATAACTCCAGCAAGTAACACCGTTGCATCCACGACTTCCCGCCAAGTTTCGCCACCGTTTTCCTGTAACGCGGTTAAGGATTTTTGTAATAATATATCTCGCAGAACTCGCGCCTGTTGTACCGCAGCAATCATGAAGGTTTGATCGGAATGTCCGCTACTGACAGAGGCTTCATACCATTTAGCGATCGCATCTCCAATACCCGCTACTAACATCCGTTGGGGGGCGGTTTGAATTAAGTTATAGTCCAAAATCAATAAATCGGGACACCGGGCTAAACTGACATCATATAAAAACGCCCCATCCTCGGAATAGACGTTAGAAAGGGCTGTCCAAGCGGCGCAGGTCGCCCCAGAAGTAGGAATAGTCACGATGGGGAGATGGCATTGATAGGCGATCAGTTTGGCCGCATCCAGGGCTTTTCCGCCTCCCGTCCCGATAATAAAATCTGCTTTATGGTTACTGACAGCTTGACGTAGGGCTGTTAAGCTCGTTTCGCTACAGTCAGCGCCGTAGGATGCTTGAGAATATTGGAGCTGATGACGCTCTAAAATGGGTTGTAGAGCTTGAATAGTAAGGGGTAAAGTGCGATCGCCACCAATAATTAGCGGACGTTGACCAAAGCCTGCGATCGCCTCTCCTGCTTGTATTAAGGCATGATTTCCGCGTAAAACTTGGGCGGGAGCAATATTTAAACTTATAACCGAAGTGGATATTAGGTTCTGGGTTGAGGAAGTTTGAGGCATGGCAAGTCTAGTCAGTGGTGCTAAGGTGTCAATTATAGGGCATTAGGGTCGATGTCAGGTATATATTATTGACTGAATGTTTAAACTATTGTGTTGTATTATCAGTACAAGCGGAGGATTTAAGCATGAGATTTAAACTCGAAAATTTAGGCTGTTTAAAAGACGTTGATATAGAATTAGGTAAGTTAACGATTATTTGTGGAAAAAACAATACAGGGAAAACCTATATCAATTATGCTATTTATGGATTTTTGAGTACCTGGGATTCTATTATAGATTTTAATTTAGATAATGAAATAGAAAGTTTGTTTCAAGAGGGGACAGTAAGTATTGATTTGTCTTCACTTGAAGATAGTTTTATCCAAGCACTAAACAAATCGGTTAATAACTACTCTAAATCTATATATAAAATGTTTAGTGTTGATGAAGATTTTTTAAAAAATGCAAATTTTAATGTAATTCCATCTGAATATACACCAAATTATTCACAAGAAATATCCAGTAATTTCTTTTCCCAAAAGCAGAAACAATTTTTGAAAATCATAAAACCTAAAGATAGTTCTATTTTTGAAATTTCATTACTAATTGAGGATTCTTTAGGTGAGGACAAAAAAGAGCCAACACCACCCCTAGTAATGATTAGAGACGTGATTAACCGTACTTTAGCGAAAGCATTCTCAGGATATTATTTTCCAAAACCATTTATTATCACATCTGAAAGAACTGGAGTATCGCTCTTTTATAAAGAACTTGATATTAGCAAAAATATCATGATTGAGCAATTGAAAAAAAAATCTAAAATTGAACCGTTCGACTTTCTCAATATGTTGAATGATAGTTTATCTCGATATTCCAAACCCATTAAAGATGAAATAGATTTTGTCAGAGATTTAGACAATATTCAAAAAAACAAAAGTCCACTTCGGGAAACTCATCCAGAAATTTTAAATATTTTTAAAGAGATTTTAGGTGGGGAATATGAAGTTCAAGATGAAGGTTCTATCTGGTTTTCTTTTGATCAAGATGGAAGTTCAAATCAGGTTCCACTACACGCGAGTTCTTCTAGTGTTAAATCCTTAGTTGATCTAAACTTTTATATCAAGCATCTTGCTAAACCAGGAGATTTATTAATTATAGATGAACCAGAGCTTAATTTACATCCTTCTAATCAAAGAAAACTCGCTAAGTTGTTTACTCGTTTAATGAAAGCAGGTGTAAAATTATTGATGACAACTCATAGTGATTATTTAATTAAAGAATTTAATAACTTAATTTTATTGAATTATTCGTTTCCAGGTAAAGAAAAATTAATGGAAAAGTATAATTATATAGAAGATGATATTTTAGATAAAAATGATGTCAAAGTTTATATCTCAGATCAAAATACCTTAACTCCTGCTACCATAACAGATTTAGGAATTGAAGTTGGAAGTTTTGATCAAGAGATTATTGAAATGAATAACTTTTTCAATGAAGCAACTGTTAATTATGATTATTGAATATCTCAGGAGAATTATTAACCCCGATTCTGATATTATCATTAATATAAATCCCTATAATGCACCCAGAAATGGTATTATCACTTTAGAAGAAACCGATCCTAGTGCTACTTTAACAGAAGTTAATCTGATTGGATTTGAGCCCGAACACACCTACGCTTTTAAGTTAGATGTACAGGGAAAAAGAATTAGCCAATATTTAAACCCTAGTGAACCTAAAATTAATACCGCTTGTGATGGAATTATTTTTACTATAATTGATGGAATATTTTATGTATTTTTTTGTGAAATGAAATCTAAAAACCCGAAACTTCAAGACTGTATAATTAAATATATAAATTCAACATTATTTATCAAGTATATTTTTAATATTATTCGAGAGTTTTACCAGGTTTCATCAGAATTTAGCTTTAATGAAATTGAATACAAATATATTTTATTTGACCTCCAAACAAATGCCCAAAAAACACCGACTTCGGGAAGAAGAAATAAAGTCATTCCTCAACTATTCGTTGACTCAGATGATGAAAAAAGTATACTTGTATATCAAATTCATCATCTAACCTCAGAAGACTTATTTAATATTAGACATTTAAACTTGAATTAAACACTATCTTGATCTAAAATATGAATTATCGAGATACAGGTTTAACCTGCTCTAACAATTGTTGTAATTCATCCCCTTCAATTACCTCTGTTTCTAATACTTTTTGAGAAATTTCCGTTAATAAGTCTCGATTATAATTCAAAATAGCTAAAGCTTTTTGATGAGCATTATTAACAATATCCTTGACTTCATCATCAATAGCTTCTGCGGTTTTTTCACTCATAGGACGGCGAAGATTAGCATCAGAATTGCCTAAAAAATTATTCTGTTTGGCTTTTTCATAAGCTAAGGGCCCTAAAGCTTTACTCATGCCATAATTCAGTACCATTCTTTCAGCTAATCCCGTTGCCCGTTGTAGGTCATCTGAGGCGCCATTGGTAACATTTCCAAAGACTAATTCTTCCGCAGCCCGTCCGCCTAATAGCATGGCAATTTGTTCCCGAAATTCAATTTCATCCATTAAAAAACGGTCTTCCGTTGGCATTCTTAAAGTATACCCTAATGCGGACATTCCACGCGGCACAATAGAAATTTTAGTCACTTTTCCACCCCCCGGCATTAACGCCCCGACAATGGCATGACCGACTTCATGATAGGCGACAATTTTCTTCTCTTTTTCGTTTAACACGCGACTGCGTTTTTCTAACCCCGCAACCACCCTTTCAATAGCCTCATAAAAATCCTCCTGTTTCACTAACTTACGTTGATTTCTAGCCGCTAATAGGGCTGCTTCATTAACTAAATTTGCTAATTCTGCGCCTCCAAAACCCGGAGTTCTTGTGGCAATGGTGTGTAAATCTACATGATCTTCTAATTTAACTTTTTTAGCATAAATTTCTAAAACCGCTTTGCGTCCCGCTAAGTCGGGTCTGTCTACTAAGACCTGTCTATCAAAGCGTCCAGGGCGTAATAATGCCGCGTCTAAGGCTTCAGGGCGGTTGGTGGCGGCTAATACAATTACCGTCGCATCTCCGACCCCAAACCCATCCATTTCAGTTAATAATTGATTCAGGGTTTGTTCTCGTTCATCGTTACTCCCACTTTGGAAACTTCCACTACTTCTGGATTTTCCAATAGCATCTAATTCATCAATAAAAATAATACAGGGGGCTTTCTTTTTCGCCTGTTCAAATAAGTCTCGAACTCGCGCGGCTCCAGTTCCCACAAATAACTCAATAAATTCTGAACCCGATATACTAAAAAAGGGAACTCCGGCTTCTCCAGCGACCGCTTTTCCTAATAGAGTTTTTCCAGTTCCTGGGGGGCCAACTAATAACACGCCTTTGGGAATTTTTGCTCCTATTTCGGTAAACCGTTGGGGACTTTTCAGGAAATCAACGATTTCTGCTAATTCGGTTTTTGCTTCATCAACTCCCGCCACATCTGCAAAGGTAATATTATCGGTTTCACCTTTAACAAAAACCTTGGCTTTACTTTTATTAATGGATAATGATCCTTGGGGATCTCGTTTCATAAAATATTGAAACGCTACCACTAAAATTAAAGGCGGAATTACCCAATTTAAAACAACACTTAACCAACTTTGTTTAGGAGCCGGAGAAGCCGCAAATTCAATTCCTTTGGCTTCTAAGCGTTTGGGGAGTTCTAAATCAAAAATCGGGGTAGTTGATAAAATTCCTTCAGGTTGATTATTCTCGCCTTTGATTTGGTAAAGAATTTCGTTGTCGCCCACTAAAACTTTTGAGACTTTACCATCTTCAATTTGTTGGATAAAAAAACTATAGGGAACTTTAGGAAAACGAGGACGAGTCAGTTGAGGAAACAACCAATTTCCGATTAAAATTACCCCGGCTGAGATTAATAAAATTTGGGCAATTTTTTGAGAACTGGGTAATTTAGGTCTTTTTTTAATACTCATAAAATTTGGCTCTGGTTTGTTCTCGTTGCTCTCGTTAACCTCGTTTCTAGGTTCAACCTAGAAATGCTACTAGGGCGGCTCTGCCACCCTTCTCCAAATCGGATAGTATTTTTAGAGGCCTCTGATCGGCATTCCCTGGTAGAACCAGGGAACGAGGGGGGATAAATTAATTATGCGATCGCGGCGGGAATTTTACCCTCATACTTAACTTGATTTAACAAATGTTGCAAATTGTCCCCTTCAATGACTTCTGTTTGTAAGATTTGTTGGGCAATTTGTTCCATTAACTCTTTATTTTGATTCAGGATATCCAGGGCAACTTCATGGGCTTGTTCAACCAATTGTTTAACCTCATCATCAATAGCTTTTGCTGTTTCATCACTGACATAACGACGAGGATTCATCATCATATTATCGCCGAGAAAATTGTTTTGTTGACCCTTTTCATAAGCCAAGGGCCCTAATACTTTACTCATCCCATAACTGGTGACCATGCGTTCAGCTAAATCCGTCGCCCGTTGTAAGTCATTTGTTGCCCCTGTGGTAATACTTCCAAATACCACTTCTTCGGCAGAACGTCCTCCTAATAAAGTAGCAATTTCGGCTTTCATTTCTTCTTCACTGAGTAAGAAACGGTCTTCAGTGGGCAGTTGTAAGGTATATCCTAAAGCCGCCATTCCACGCGGCACAATGGAGATTTTAGCCACTTTATTTTGACCGGAAACCACTGATCCAACTATAGCATGACCGACTTCATGATAGGCAACAATTTTCTTCTCTTTTTCGTTGAGAACACGGGATTTTTTTTCTAACCCCGCAACAACCCGTTCAATGGCTTCAGCAAAGTCCGCTTGACTAACAGTTTCCCGTTTATTTCTAGCAGCTAATAAGGCAGCTTCATTGACTAAATTCGCTAAATCTGCGCCCGCAAAACCGGGGGTGCGAGTGGCGATCGCTTTTAACTCCACATCGGGCCCAATTTTAACTTTTTTAGCATAGATTTCTAGGATTTGTAAACGACCGGATAAATCAGGACGATCTACTAAAACTTGGCGATCAAATCGACCGGGACGCAGTAACGCCGGGTCTAAGGTTTCCGGGCGGTTAGTAGCTGCTAAAACGATTACGGTAGCTTGTCCGGCAGCAAACCCATCCATCTCCGTTAATAACTGGTTGAGGGTTTGTTCTCGCTCATCATTTCCCCCATACATTCCGCCACTAGAACGGGATTTTCCAATAGCATCTAATTCATCAATAAAGATAATACAGGGAGCTTTCTTTTTGGCTTGTTCAAATAAATCTCGAACTCGCGCCGCCCCTGCACCCACGAACAATTCCACGAATTCTGACCCAGAAATGCTAAAGAATGGAACACCTGCTTCTCCGGCTACGGCTTTCGCTAATAGGGTTTTTCCCGTTCCTGGGGGGCCGACTAATAAGACTCCTTTAGGAATTCGAGCTCCTATTTTTAAAAAACGTTCAGGAGTCTTTAAGAATTCCACCACTTCTTCTAATTCAGTTTTGGCTTCTTCTACCCCAGCTACATCTTGAAAAGTGACTTTTGTGGCATCATTTTCGACATAAACCTTGGCTTTACTCTTACTAATAGAAAGAGCCCCTTGTGGCCCTCCCATTCCTCCGCCTCGACTTTGCATAAATTGTCCGACAGCCACCCAAATTCCCACAAAAATTAAGGGAGGAATCACCCAACCAATTAAGCTCGAAAACCAGGTATTTTTAGGAGGTGGAGCAGCAGCAAATTCAACCCCTTTGGCTTCTAAACGTTTGGGTAAATCCATATCAAAAATCGGAGTTGTTGATAGAACTTGTCCAGGTTTATCAGCTTCTTCTTTAACTAAATACCGGATTTGATCTTGACTGAGATAAACTTGAGAAACTTGACCATCTTCAACTTGTTCAATGAATAAACTATAGGGAACACTGGGAATTTGTGGCCCGAATAATCCAGGTAATGTTAGGTTAGCAATTAAGAAGATGATACCCAACCAAAATAAAATACTTCCGATGGGAAGATTTCGGGGAAATTGGGGTTTGTCTTTTATACTCATGGTGTTTAATTAAAGGTTAACTGTTAACAAGGATAGATATTGACATCAGCTGCAAAGGAATAGAAGAAACTTCTGTTAACCATTGCTTTTCAGTAGTCTTTTTAAGATCTGTTAGCCTTTTAGAAAGTTCCTTAATATTAGGTTTTTTGTTACCTGAACGGTATTGTTCTTGGCAGTAAGCTAAAGCCTCGTTAAAAACTACCCGACAGCAACCGAACAACTGAGACATCAGCCTCTTTTGTTGGTCTGTTGGGTAGATTCGATATCGATACCTTAACTTCATTCTCTGCACTTAAAATCTTCTCCTTTAGTATACATTAAAATCAAATAAAAAGCCTAAGTGGAACTTAGGGGTTTTAAACCCAGAATTTTCGATAAGGATTCCGATCCTGACTTAGAAAAACTCTGGTCTGCTTCCATATTGCCATAATCCCATGACCTCATGTTGTAGGGATCTCTCCCCTTTCATCTATAATTTTTACCATAGCGTGATTTCCTGCATCGGTGGGGTGAGGGCAAGCTCATCAAAGGATCGTTTTTTGACACTTGACAAGAGTGAACACAGGATCATCTCTCCTCCACGATTATCGGTAAAATGATTATCAGTAGAATTACTGTTGTAAAAATAAAATAATAGTTGGGTTTATATTAAAAATTACATCAATTTCTTGACTTATATTTGATTTTGTATCACATTAGAAGAGAGTATTCTGGCTAGACAGAGGAGATTGAAATGCCAACAATGAATTCAACTTGGGATGATTTAATCATCCAGTGCGACGGGCGATATTTGACCAATGCAGAACTCAAGCCGCTGCATCAGTATGTTCAGACTTTAAATGCTCGCACCAAAACCTATGAAGTTTTACGCGCAAAATCAGCAGGTTTAATCAAGCAAACCCTCAAAAAATTTATGCTGTCTCATCCTGAAATCATGCAAAAACATTCTAAACGCTGTGTTTATGATATGTCGATGACGATGTGTTTGATGTCCGTTGCCTTGTTACGCGATGATCCTCACTTTTTTAAGGAATCTTTAATGTTGTGGTTAGCTAATATTTTAGCTGCTCACGAAAAAAATACCCAGTGCCTTCAAGCCTATACTTATCTTCAAGAAACCCTACAAGAACAATTGCCCAGTGTGTGTAATCAGTTATTAAAACCCTATATGGATATTGTTTTAGAAGTGCTAGATACACCACCTAAACTGATGGCAAATGTTCAACGTAGTGGAGTTTAAAGCAGATTGATTGTTCATTTTCCATCAGGGTATTACCCCGTTTAAATCAAAACAAACTACAATTTCAATTATTATCCCAGAGTGGGTAAATCTAGGCTAATTTGGAGTATTGATGCACACAGGAGTTTAATTTATGTCCTTAACTCAACCTGTAACGACTCGTCATGACGCTTCACCCGAAGAAAGAGAATTTGTTTTAAAACAAATTTATCAGCAAGTTTTAGAACGCCAGCTTTATGAGTTTGAGCGCAAGCAATTAGCTGATTTAGAAAAAGATTTTATGAAGGGTAAAATCGGAATTCGGCATTTCTTAAAAAGTCTGGCAGTTCGTCCGATTTATTTAGAGCTTTTTTATGAAAAAAGTTCTAATGTTAAATTCATTGAAAATGCCTGTAAACATTTTTTAGGACGGGCTCCTAAAAACAATGAAGAACTTCATGAATGGGATGACATTTTAATCCGTCGGGGTGTTGGTGCAATGGTTTCAGAGTTAGTAGACTCGGAAGAATACCGCAAATCCTTTGGTTATTTTACCGTTCCCTATTGGCATGAACATCGTTTTGAATCAGCTACTGAATATATTGAAAATGAACAGCTAGGTCATGAACACGCGGGACAGAGAGGATGGGCAATTCCTACCCATTATCAACATGAATTACACATCGACTGTGATGGCGGAACCTGTGTTCGAGAGGAGGATAAATTAGCGGTTAAACCTGTACAAACTCCCCCAGAACCCTTAGACTTCCCCTCGGATACAAAGATTACGCCTAGACATATTCAACGGCTATCCGTTTGTGTTAAGGAAATTGCTGAAATTCTCTCCTTCTATCCCCAACCTGTCGATCAACAAGAGATTGAAACTGACTTTCAGCAAAAAGTGTTGGAGTATGTCAGTGCCATTAACGCCAGTTTACTGTTTAAAAATTAAAAGTAGGGTGGGCTTTGCCCACCTTTGACTCTAATTGAAGCGATTGAAATGACTCTTAAAAAAATTACACTTTAATCATGGACTCCCAAAACCCGGTTTCTTAAAGAAACCGGGTTTTTAATGCCCATTAACATATTCTGATGGAATTGAGGTAAAATAAAATGGTATAATTATTATTGTTTTGGTGCGTGCGCTGCGCTTACGCACCCTACGGGTTAAAATTGTTGTGTTTTTGGATATCATGAAAATCAATAAATATCTTCATGCTGCTATTTTAGTGTCTGATTTAGAACAATCTGAACAATTTTATGGTCAAGTCTTAGGCTTAGAAAAAGTTGAACGTCCGTTAAATTTTTCGGGGATTTGGTATCAAATTGGTGAGTTTCAAATTCATTTAATTCAAGCTGAAACCTTGATTAATGATCAAGTGAATCAGGAAAAATGGGGACGAAATCGACATTTAGCCTTTTTGGTTGATAATTTAGAAGCCACAAAACAACAGCTAATTACTTATAATTGTTCATTTCAAATGAGTGCTTCTGGTCGGTCTGCCTTGTTTACAAAAGATCCTGATGGTAATATTATAGAATTAAATGAAGCATGAAAATTATTGCCTATTGCTATACTGATCCTCTGTTTGAACAGCCTCCAGATCGGATGATTTGGGGTTGGGAAGTGGATCGGATTTATCAAGATTTAGGGGAAAGACAGGAACTTGAACAATTGTTAAAAGATTGTGATTTAGAAGCCCCAGACTATTTATTAATTCGACGGTTAGAGGAGTTAGGAAATTCGGTTTTAGAAGTGAGCGATCGCTTACAACAATTAGAATCTTTCCAGATTAATATTATTGCCATTGAATCAGATTTTAACACCTCCGAAACTCAGATTAATCGGTCTGATTTAATCCAATTATTTATAGAAATTCAAAATCGCCAACGCAGTCGTCGCATTTGTCACGGACACGCTCAAAATAGAATTAAAGCCTTACCTCCACCGGGAAAAGCACCCTATGGATATCGACGGGGAAAAGATCGTTATATTTTAGATCGCAGTGTTTCACCCATCGTTAAAGAATTTTTTGATCGGTTTTTAATTTATGGATCTTTGCGGGGTGCGGTGCGCTATTTAGAAAAACGGTATGGGAAAAAAATCTCGGTGACAACAGGACGAAGATGGTTAACAAATCCCGTTTATCGAGGAGATTTAGAATATAAAAATGGGGAGATTATTTCTAATACCCATATTCCGATTATTTCACGAGATGAAGGTGCTCAAGTAGATCGATTATTACGCCGAAATCAACGGCTTCCGCCGCGAACAGCCAGTGCACCACGTTCGTTAGCGGGGTTAGTCAGTTGTGGAGACTGTCAATCTTTAATGACTATTGCGCGAGTTACAACCTATCGCCAAGAACGAGAATATTTATATTTACGTCCGACAAATTGTCCGAAAAATCCTAAATGTAAAGCCTTATCTTATCAAACAGGATTAGAGTTAACAATTGAACGAATTTGTCAAGATTTACCAGAGGCGGTTTCTAGTTTAAATTTACCTGATTTACAAATTGTTAAACGGGGTATTATTCAGGAGATTAACCAAAAACAAGAGATTTTATTACAAATTCCTGATTTATTAACTTCGGGAATATTAGACACAGAAACGGCAGAGTTAAGAACCTATAAATTGCGGACAGAAATTGCTCAATTGCAAGGAAAGTTAGCCCAACTTCCCCCAGTTAATTTAAAAGAAACAGCACAAGCGGTTTGTATTCCGCAGTTTTGGTTAGATTTATCGGAAACTGAAAGGCGGTTTTATTTTCGAGAATTTATTCGCAAAATTGAGATTATTCGAGATGGGGATAATTGGGAGTTAAAGCTAATCTTTATTTTTTAATTAAACTTTAACACAATATTGATTGCGACCTTTCTGTTTAGCTTCATAAAGAGCTTGATCAGCAATTGTTAATAAATGTTCAGCCGAGGTATCTTTTTGAGGAATTTGATAGGAAACACCAATACTCACGGTAACAATAGAACTCACTGTTGAATACTCATGATTAATTTTAAGCTGTTGGACTTCCTGATGAATTGTTTGAGCCACTTTCAGTGCCCCTGATAAATCCGTATTGGGTAGAATAATGGCAAATTCTTCTCCTCCATAACGGGCGACTAAATCCCTAGAATGACTGACGGATCGATCTAAGGCTTGAGCGACTAATTTCAAACAAATATCTCCCGCCGGATGCCCATAATGATCATTATAATGTTTAAAAAAATCTAAATCACATAAGAGTAAAGATAAAGGTTGTTGTACCTCGATCATTTGTTTCCAAGTTTGCTGAAAATATTCATCAAAATGGCGACGGTTAGCTAAACTTGTTAAACTATCGCAAGACGCTAAATTTTGTAATTGACGATTAACCGTTTGTAAATTTTCTTCTACTTTTTGACGAGTTTTAATTTCTTGTGTTAATTGATTATTTTGTTGTAAGAGTTGTTGATTTTGTTCCAGAAGTTGTTGTTTTAACTGACAAATGGTTAACTGGTTTTTCACCCGTGCTAATACTTCATCAACTTTAAACGGTTTGGTAACATAGTCTACGCCTCCGACAGAAAATGCTTGCATAATATCTTCAATTTGATTGAGGGCACTAATAAAAATTACCGGAATTTCATGGGTGTCTGGATTGGATTTTAGTTGACGACATAAATCATATCCGGTTGCATCCGGCATCCGAATATCTAATAAAATTAAATCGGGTTTGAGACTGTTAACCGCTATGAGTGCTATTTGCACATTTAACGCTTTGCGGACATAATATCCCTGTTGAGTTAACAACGCTGATAAAACCCGAATATTATCTGGTTCATCATCAACGATGAGTAGATTTCCCTTAATCAAACTAATACCATCTTGATCCATTGTTCACCACTGAGGAGTTAAGGATAGAAATTTAATCAATTCTTCTCCGGGTAAAGGTTTAGCAAAGAAATACCCCTGCCCAAATCCACAATTTAATTCTCTGAGTATTCCTAACTGTTCAGGTAATTCAATCCCTTCAGCAACAACACTCATATTCATTGTTTTAGCCAAGCTGATAATCACAGGAATTAAGCCCACATTTTCAGATTCTAGGTTGAGACGTTGAACAAAAGATTTATCAACTTTTAGAGTATCAACGGGAAAAGAATGGAGATAACTGAGAGAAGAATAGCCGGTTCCAAAATCATCAATACTAATTAAAATATGACGTTTTCTTAATTCCTTAAGAATCACGGCAACATCCTTTTCATTGTCCATAATAGCACTTTCAGTAATTTCCAGTTTTAAACAGTCAGGATGCAGTTGACTTTGAGCTAAAACGTAATCTATTTGTTCTAATAAATTCGGTTGAGCAAACTGTCTAACGGATAAATTAACACTTATAAACAAACTGGGATCAATTAAACCTTGTTTTTGCCAAGTTCGCAATTGATTACAAGCTTCTAATAAGACCCAATAGCCAATGGGAGTAATTAAACCCGTTTCTTCTGCAATGGGAATAAATAGACCGGGTGGGATTAAACCCCTTTGGGGATGACGCCAGCGAACTAAAGCTTCAAACCCGGCAATTTTTCCGGTATTTAAAGCAACAATCGGTTGATAATGAACGACTAATTCTTGTTGTTCAAGGCCTCGACGTAAATCCGTTTCTAACTGTAATCGTTCTAAAGCGGCTGCGTGCATCACCGGATCAAAAATATGATATTGTCCTTTGCCTAATGCTTTAGCTCGATACATGGCTGTATCCGCATCTCGCAGTAAATGTTCGGGTTCATTATATTGATTGTGACCGATGACAATCCCAATACTAGCATTAATAAAAACCTCATGCCTCTCTAAGTGAAAGGGTTCAGAAAAAGATGCTAAAACCTGATCCGCTAAGGCGATGACATGGGGAAAGTCGGGAATTTCAGTTAATAAAATTGCAAATTCATCACCCCCCAAACGAGCTAACGTATTGTGGGGTTTAATATAAAGGTTTAGACGGCGCGCAATTAAAATTAAGAGTTCATCTCCGACTAAATGACCTAAAGAATCATTCACAACTTTAAAGCGATCGCAATCTAAAAATAACACGGCAAACTGATAGTTTTGATCAGCTTTGGCTCGCTGAATGGATTGCTGTAAGTCCGTCATCAATAAAGCCCGATTGGGTAAACCCGTTAGGGCATCATGAAGCGCCATTTTCAGCAATTTAGCATTGGCTTCTTCAAGTTGCTGCGTGCGTTCTTTTACCCGTGCTTCTAATTCCGCATTTAAGACCCTAACTTCTAATTCTGCTGCTCGTAAAGCCAATTGATTTTGGACTCGTGCTAATACTTCTTCAAATTGGAAGGGTTTAGTAATATAGTCCACCCCTCCCACTTGAAATCCTTTAACTTTATCGAGAACATCATCCAAAGCACTCAGAAAAATAATCGGAATTTCTGCGGTTTTGGGATTAATTTTTAGATGCTGGCAAACTTGATAACCATCCATTTCCGGCATCATAATATCTAGCAAAATCAAATCAGGAGCAACGGTTTGAGCCGCCGTTAATGCCATTGGCCCATTTAAAGCTTTGCGAACATTGTATCCCTGACGGGTGAGCATTCGGGACAATAAATGCAAGTTGTCCGGTGTATCATCAACGATGAGAATATCATCAGTTTTAGTTAGATCAAGGTTGTAATGGTTCATCAGAAAAATGGGTAGAAACCCCTAACTTCTAGTTAGGCTTTATATTTCCCTTTTCAGGGAGGAGGGTATGATGGCCCTCCTAACTCCTATTTCTAGGGTAAAGTTAGCTTCAATAAGGTTTTAAGAGCTTGTTAGGCTAGGAGCATCAGTCTTACCCCTCGTAAAACTGTTTAACTACTAACGACAGAGCCAGGGACTAGCTACGCATCCAACAGGGTGTCTTGACTCAAAAAACGTAGTCAGTTAAGACTTAGGCGGGTACGAACTAACTAAAGTTAGAGGCATTACTTCGCGAAGCCTGCGCTCCGCGCATAGCCCCGTCACAGAGAGTGCGGGGTGCTGACGTTGATAGGCAACAAATAAGATAGGGTATAGACTGAGGCTGGGAAGTTTAATCTCAAAGATCATCCCTATCCCAAAGCTCACTGATCTTTTTTAACAATTTTTCGGCATAAAAACAGTGATATACATCATCTTCATATCCGGCTCTGGTGAGAATTGTCGGTTGGTTTTCCACAAAGACACTTGAATTCAGACTAATCCTGGGGGTTGAGGGTAATCGGACTGAGCTTTCTCCTGTTCTTGTTGTTGAATTTTCGGTAATTTGAACAGTACGCCTACTAAGAACCAATAATAAACCGCTACCGGATCAGTATCAAGAGGATACCAATAAGGATTATAACTAATTAAAACAATAAAAATCCAAAAAACAATTCCATAACCCCACAAACTATGATCTGTTAATTGATGATAGGATTTAAACCCTAAAATTGTGATATTAGTCACTAAGAATAAAAAAGCAGCCACTCCAAAGGGCCCAATTTCATACAATAATTTAGGATAATACGCTTCAATTAATTGGGTTTTTCCTAATCCTCGTGCTGCGGTGGTTGCTTGTCCTAAACCATTGCCTAAAAAGCCTTGATGGGCTTTCAAACTAAAATCGGTTTGTTTGGTTAAAAAGACAGCAGGAGGATCAGCATTCCAACGTCCAATAAAGTTATCGACTCGTTCATTAATCATATTGGGAGCCAAAACATAAGTTGACAGAATCAAGAGAAATATACCTACAACAATCACTAAAATTCGCTTAACCCGTGAAATGTGACTCGTGACAACTAGAAGCAAAATAATAATCGAAGGAACCGCTAAAAGGGCTGTTCTTTGACCACAAACAATTGCATTTAAAACGACTAAAGATAACGTTCCTAAACCCATTAAACGCCAATGGAATTTGGGGTCACTAAATGCTGTTGCAAAACAAAAAAATGTACTGGAAATTAAAAACCACGCCCAATGCCAAGGGGCTACAAAGGTTCCCGGTAAACGAATAAAATTTTGGACAGGAAAATACCCTAACGCGCCTCCAACCAAACATTTTCGCTGCACATTTGCCCGCAATAACAAATTGTCGGGTAAACCCGTATTATCGGGGCAATATCCGGTTACAACTAATCCAAATTGGATCAGTCCTAAGATGCAGCAAATCAGGATCAAAATAACTTGTAATCGGGTTAGAAATTGTAGTTCTTGTCGATTCCGAATTAGATAATAGGCACAAGTGATCAGGGGAATATATCCCAGTAAAACTTTTAAGCCAAATAATCCGACTAAAAAAGGTTGATTGTCTACGGTGGCGTTTCGTTGTAGAACGCCATTCACAGCCAGGAGTGTAACAACTACAATCGTGAAGAAAATTAACAGAGGAATCTTAAGTTGATGCGGATGAATCAGGGGTAATTTTTTTTTCCTTAATTCAACAATTAAACCGATTAAAGCCGGAATATAAAACCCATCTTTCGCTAAATGGAAAAGAAAATAATCGTTGCCAATCCCATAAGAAATTGTACCTGCAAACGGTAAATAAATTAAAAATGCCCATAATCCTTGACGGGGATATCGATAACACAACACCATGATCACCAGAGCCATACTGCTCAAGATGATGGTACTTGTAGAAGCCCCATTCGCAAACAGCAACAGTCCCACCAACAGAGCTACAGCGCTGACGATACCCAAAAACTGTAAGAAATTTGACCTCTGTGGGGGAATCTGTTCGAGATCAATAACAGGCTGTTCAGTAAAGTTAACTTCTGAGTCAGGATGACTCTGATCTTGTGATTGTTGGGGTTGGTTGGGGAAGGGGGACATCAGATTATAATTATTTCCCAAATTAAGGAATATTGAGTTCCCAAAGTTCCTGTAATTGATGTTGTTGGGGATAGGAAAGCCGTTCAAAGGCTTGCATAATCTCAGAATGAGTATGATCAACAATCAAAGCCGCCAGTTGACCCACCGTTTCAGCTTCTAATAAAGCTAATTGCAACATTTCATCCTCGATGGTGTTGAGGTTAAGGGTTTGTTCTGAAGATAAAAGTTCTGTTACCATCCTGTTCAAAAAAGCAGAGCTTTACAAAATATTTAATTCTCAAACCAGAGAGAGAATTATCCCAACTATAGCACCCCCCAAAAGAGTGAACGTTACCAGGGAACTGATTCCAAACCCCAACATCCGTTTTTCTGCGGCTTGGTAATATCCCCAAGCGTATAAAATCCGTCCAATTACCCAAACAGTACCTAAACCTCCCGCCCAAACCGGACTAATCCATTCAGAAAACAGCCACAGGGTCGGGAGAAACAAAACCAATTGTTCCAGGGTGTTCTGTTGGACTCGCACCACGCGCTCAAAATTCTCGTCTCCGGTCATTTCAGGGGGCAGAATTTTGTATTTCATTCTGGCGCGTCCGACATTAATCGTCACCGCTAAATACAGCAGCAATGCACAAGCAGTCACTAAACTAGGCCAAATTGACATAAATACAATTTCCCTACGTCCATTACATCAATCCCTTCCTATCCTACAGTTAACCGCCAACCGCCAACTTGTGATCTCGATCACTTTTAAGCTTGCCAATCTGTCACATTGAATCTTCCGTTGCTGTCACTCTAAGGCTTTTGAACTATCACAGGTTTATCAAGAGCGCTATCACTGTCAATCTCAACTAAACATTAGATAGTTAACTCAGTCCGACGTCATGGATTAGGTCAAAATGCTGAACTTAAATTTCCCAGGTTGCACACCCGTACCCGTCATGAACCCAAGTCAATTGAAGCCCTATATCATTATTATCATTGAAGAAACCCATCCCTTTAACTTTAGCTCATTTGTGAACTTATTGAACCAACTTAACTTAAGTTTTGTGATTGCACCTCATCCAGAAAGTGCTATCTTTCATGCTGAATATACGAATCCCGACATTATTCTGATTCCCTTTGACCCTAACCAATCCAATCCCCAAGAAACTCATCATAAACTCAAGCAGGCGAAAATTACTCAAGATATTCCGGTACTCTGGATGAATAATTATTCTGAATTGAAAACCCAAACTCCCCAAGCTTTGGCTACAACTCTTGAGGCTTTAAATCCCTTTGTTAACCGGAATACTTCTCTCAATACTTTACCTACTGACATGACGATTAACAGTCTCAAAAAACAAGTTCAACTTCAGCAAGAATTACTGATTAAATTACAAGCCGAGAATCAACAACTTAAGCGTCTTGCTTCTTTGGATGATTTGACTCAACTTGCGAATCGCCGAGAATTTTATAATTGTTTACAAGAACAATGGCAATCCTGTCAAGAAGATCATCTTTCCATGCTCTTATGTGATGTCGATTTCTTCAAACTTTATAATGATACTTACGGCCATTTAGCCGGAGACTATTGTTTACAACAAATTGCCAATGCCATTGAAACGGCTGTCAAAAGAGTTAGAGAACCGGAACCCTATTTAGTGGCTCGTTATGGAGGGGAAGAATTTGCTGTTATTTTACCGCATTTAGATTTAGAAAATGCTCGTAAAGTCGCCGAAGAAATTCAATTACAAATTCGGTCTTTAAAGATTCCCCATCGTTCATCTCCCATCCGTTCTAATATTACTAGCAGCTTGGGAGTAGCTTGCTGTGTTCCAGGAGAAAAATCCTATTTACAAGAGTTAATTAGTGCGGCAGATCAAGCCATGTATAAGGCTAAGTCCGAAGGACGTGATCAGGTGAAAGTTGCCCAAGGAATACTTTAATGGATAAAAACCAGGATAAAAAATATAAAAAAAATCCTATTTTATCTATTAATAATTTTAATTAAATTTCCCAAGGTTTTCATCGCTTGTTCTAATTCCTCTGACCAAGGTAAACCACAATTTAATCGAAAACAATTTTGATAGCCACCGGAAGCAGAAAACATCGAACCCGGTGCAATACTAATTTTATGCTGATATGCTTGTTCATATAATTCCATCGAATCAAATTCCGGGGACAATTCCACCCATAAAACGTGACCCCCAGAAGGACGAGAAACTTTTGTTTCGGGGGGAAAATAATCACAAATAGCCTGGGTCATTCGCATCACTTGTTCATAATAAGATCGCCGTAATTGGCGCAAATGTCGGTCATATCCGCCATTGGATAAAAAAGCCGCGATCGCTAATTGATTCACCGTAGCCGTGGCAATATTGGTAAACAATTTTAACTGTTCTAACTGGGTTTGATATTGTCCGGCTACCGCCCAACCGACCCGTAATCCTGGGGATAAGGTTTTACTACAGGAAGCACAATATAAAACTAATCCCTTTTGATCAAAAGCTTTAATAGCTTTGGGGCGATTTCCTTGAAAACATAAATCCCCATAGATATCATCTTCTACTAAGGGAATATTATAGGATTCCAAAATCGTCACTAATTTTTTTTTGTGTAAATCGCTCATACAAGTGCCTAATGGATTACTAAAATTAGACACTAATGCACAAGCCGCAATTGACCCTTTTTTTAACACCATTTCTAACGCTTCTAAACAGAGTCCTTCACGGGGATGGGTCGGTAATTCTAAAGCGCGTAAATGTAAGGATGCTAAGACTTCTAATAATCCATAATAAGACGGAGATTCAATCGCAACGGTATCCCCTGGTTTTGTGATCGCCCTCAATGATAAATACAGCGCTTCGGTGGTGCCATTGGTAATCAAAATCTGATCCGGTGTCACCGAACATCCCGCATCCATTAAGCGGCGGGCGATTTCATGTCGTAGGGGCTCACAACCGGGTAAGACATCATAGGAGTGACAGGACTCTGGCGCATTCCGCAACGTTTGTCCAATTAGACGGTTTAAGGTTGTGATCGGAAACAACGAAGGATCGGCAACGGCGGCACCCAGTTTAATCATATTCGGCTCCCGCAGACTTCTATTGATCCGAAAGGCTAAGGATGTATCGACGTTGAGGGCGGTTCGTGGGGGGGCGGAAGGGTTAGGTTCCTCTCGGTGGGACATCAGGTTTGAGCGCACAAAATAGCCCGACTGAGGACGCACCGCAATTAATCCCCGATCTTCTAATAAACGATAAGCTTCTAAAACCGTAGAAATACTGACGTTCATCTGTTGGTGCATTTTTCGTACCGAGGGAATGCGATCGCCCCCTTGCAGGGTTCCTTCACTAATCAACGCTTCAACACGATGGGCCACCTGTTCATATAAATTTGTCCCATTTTCAGTTTCCAGGGGTCTAACTTTCATTATTTTTGGGTTGTAGGGGGTTTGGGAGCAGGCGCACGCACCCAAAGTGTGTCAACTTCAGCCGAAAACCCGTGATTACAGCCAAGATTAGATCCCCCTAAATCCCCCTGAAAAAGGGGGACTTTGATCTCCTGTTTCCCCCTTGTTAAGGGGGGTTAGGGGGGATCATTGACTGGGGATCAGATAGTGCGTGAATTCCGGTTTGAGTGCCTACTTTTAGCGTTAAGTTGACACCAATGGCACGCACCCGCTAAATTTTGCGAGTGATTGTTTTATCGTCCAAGCATAACAGTTAAGAACAATTAAACTGTTATGGTTACAATTTAGCATAACTGCATCTGTACGGGTTGGATGGAAACAGTAAAAATAGGAATAGAAGAACAACATTAGTTTCTCAAGGCAAAATTGAGAAGCGATTGGGAATAGCGAAATTAGATTTTTTCAGTTGAGTTTTCCTGAAACCAAACATCCTGATTGTTCAGAGATGTTGATTAATTTTGGGGAAAATTCATCATCGATTTTTAGTGAGGTGAATTACAATGAAAACAGCTAGAAATTTATCATTACCGACTCTACAACCCTCTTTTCCAACTTTACCCCGTTATCAGTCAAAAGCATGGGGTACGGGGCAAAATATTCTTAAGACTGTTAAACAGATCACAGCCACATTGTTGAGTTCCTTGGTCTTAAAACCTGAACCCCAAATTTGGCAAAAAAAAGATGCTCAAGGGAATATTGTTTGGCATACTTATGATCCGATTACCGGATATAGGGCTTTATTTGATACGGAACAGGAAGTTAGAATTTGGCTAGAAAACCGTTACAATTCTTAATTAATGAATCGCAAAAAGTTATATGACCTAACCCCCGTCCCTTTTCCCTAGGGGGAAAGGGGGATTATTTATTCTGATGATTTAAACTAATTATTGTGGCGTTTTATGACTAATAATGTAATATCATCAAATACTTTTTGCTTGCCAATATGGTGTCGAAGATCGGTAATCACAGCATCTTTAAGTCCTTCAGCCGATAAATACCAATTTTGATGAATAATTTCACAGAGTTGTTCAATACCATATTGTTTTTTATTCATGTCTTTGGCTTCAGTAATGCCATCGGTGTAGACCACCACACCATCCCCCGGTTCTAATTCTAAAGTAGTCCGACTAATAAAGTCGATAATCTCATCATCAATACCAATAGGCAACCCTAAATCCATTGTATCAATGCGTTCAATCCTTCCACCTTTACGAATAATAATTGTTTCTTCATGTTGACCACTGACACTGAGATTTCCCTCAGAATAATTCAGGATAGCCAGGGTTAAATTTCGTTCAGAATTCATCCTCTGAACATTTTTATAAATAGTGCGGTTTAGGGTATCTAAAAACCGAGTTGAATCCTGTTCACGAACTTCTTTTAGGGTACGGACTGCCGTTTGCGTCATTAACATTAATAGACCACTTTCTAGCCCATGTCCGGTAACATCTCCAATGCCAATTGTGACAATCCCATCAATATTAAGAACATCGTAATAATCCCCCCCGACTTCATCAGCAGGTTCCATATATCCACAAATATCTAGTCCTTCAATTCCTTCTAATTCTTCTGGTTTAGGGAGAATCATTTGTTGAATTTGGCGAGCGACATCTAATTCCGCACTCATCCGTAAATTTTCTTGCTTTAATTTCTGATTCAGGCTACTAATTTCTTGATTGGCTTGGGCAAGTTCCAGCGTCCGTTCTTTGACTTTATCTTCTAAAGTTTCAAAGGATTCTTGCAATTGTTGAGCCATACTATTAAAAGAATATTCTAAGGTATTAATTTCTTCAATCTCAATTAAATCAGTGGTATTAACTCGCTGATCTAAGTTGCCATCGGCAATTTTTTTAGAGGCTTGAGTCAGTTGAACAATGGGACGAGTAATGAAACGGGCTGTTAAAATGCTAATCACAATAGCAGTAATTAAAGCATAAATAATTAATAGAATAGTAGAGCGATTATTGGCATTAATTTCTGCCATAAAATCTGCTTCGGGAACAACAACTACAATTAACCAATCTAATCCTTGACCATCTTGAAAGGGTAAAATCTTTAAAAAATCGGGTTTATTATTCAGATTAAAAATCAGATGTTGGGGATCGTGAATGGCTTGAAGATTCTCAAATTTTTTGATTAAATATTGGGCTGTGACTTGAGTGGTGAGATTGGTGCTATCTGTTGCTAAAAATCGTTCAGCTTTTCCCTCAGTATTAGTTCGGGATGGTTTTTCATCCGTCGAGGTTGCTACTAACATTCCTGAACGTTCTAAAATAAAAACCTGTCCGGTTTTACCGACTTTTAAGCTCTGAAGAAATTCACTAATTTGGGAGAGAGAGAAATCCGTTGCGGTTACACCTAATAGATTTCCATTCTGATCATAAAAGGGTAATCCGTTGGTAATGGCTAAGGTTTCTGAATCAACATAAGTATAAATCGGCGACCAAACAGAGCGTTTTGCTTCGGCGGGTGCTTGATACCAAGGGCGTTTGCGAGGATCGTAATTAGGTTTATTTACCCCTAAAAATTTAGTCCGATTTCCGTCTTGATCTGAGCCATAACTCACATGAGAATAGTTTGTTTCGGGTCGAGAGATATCAATATTTAGTTCGTTTTTAGCCACTCGTTCTACTCCGGTGAACTCCTGTGTTTCTGTTCCCAGAAGTACGGCTGTTACCGATGAAAATTGTTGAACTTGATGCCAAAAATGTTTTTCTAGTTGTTGATAATTCTGTAAATTTAATTCTCCTAATTCAATTGCTTGTCGATTTGTTTGATTAATTTGACTGGGAATGGAAACATAGGTTTGTAAGGTTTGACTGACTCGTGCAGCCACTTCATTATTTAACTGAATGGCAAGATCTGTAACGGCTTTTTGACCATTTTTAAAGGAAAGATAGCCGACTAATCCAACAACTGCTGTAATTTGGAGAACAAAAGGAATAATTAATGTGCTTCCTAGACGAGATTTAATTAGAGGTTTTCGTCCTGAAAATTTTGAATTTTGAGTGAACATTTCACAATTCCTTAATCGCGGTTATTGATTGTTTCTATTAATCTATAGCAATCCTATTTGATCTCCAATTTTATTGATTCTTGCTTTTTATGGGATTTTTTTTGATTGTAGAAAGGCTAAATTAGAAGAATAAAATAGTAGCTTAACCTAAAATTTTTAGGATTAAAATAGAAAAGCACCCTGAATTAAACTAAAGATTAATGGTAAATCAAACTGTTAAGCTGGATTTAACTTTAGGATTCACAAACATAGACTAACATCCGTTGAGTCGCTTCACTTTGGGGCGAATAAGTGGTATCATATTCTAGGACATACCAGGTATTGTTACTACAGTTTGCGGCTGCATGAAGGGTTTCATTTCCAATGCTATAAATAAATCGCTTTCCTTCTTTTCCAGCATAAATACTATCCGCATCAACAGAAATGTTTTCTCCGGTATCTGCTTTCCCCATATAAACCCAATTCTCAGCTAGGGCTGGATAGACACAAGTTAAAATGCCCATTACTCCACTAGCTAGAACACTGGCTATCGATTTTTTCATCGTTTTCCCTTTATACATGAGCTTTGCTATATATTAGCTGAACAATAAAGAATATCTGACCCCAACTTATAAAAAATTAACCTTGACAT
Source organism: Planktothrix serta PCC 8927 (assembly GCF_900010725.2). Lineage (NCBI taxonomy): Bacteria > Bacillati > Cyanobacteriota > Cyanophyceae > Oscillatoriales > Microcoleaceae > Planktothrix > Planktothrix serta. The sequence continues at coordinate 273,453 of NZ_LR734865.1, forward strand.
TCGTTAATTAATCCTTCACCCTTTTTTGATATATAAAATTGATAGGAATTAGATTATAATTTTCTAACTTCTAACGGTTTTTGTTCGGTTAAAGAAAGTTGATCTAACTGTTGCCAAACTTCCTGTAATAAGCCATCTAACCCAATTCTTGCTACCGCAGAAATCATAAAAATTGGGCTTTGATGTAATTGCTGTAATTGGGAAGCCAGAGCTTGAATTTCTTCCGTTTCAATATCCACCGCATCCACTTTATTAAATGCCAGAATTTGAGGACGTTCTCCTAATCCTCTGCCATAAGCTTTTAATTCCTCTTGAATGGTATGATAATTTTCAATCGGATTACTATCGGTAATATCAATTAAATGCAATAATACGCGAGTTCGTTCAATATGGCGTAAAAATTCATGTCCTAACCCAGCCCCTAAATGAGCACCTTCAATTAACCCCGGAATATCAGCAAAAACTGTTCCGTCTCCGGTGGGTTTTCTGACAACTCCCAAGTTAGGAATTAAGGTGGTAAAGGGATAATCAGCAATTTTAGGACGGGCTGATGATAAGGAAGAAATTAATGTAGATTTTCCGGCATTAGGCAAACCAATAATTCCGACTTCTGCTAATAGTTTTAATTCTAATCTTAACCGTCGATTTTCTCCTTCTAAACCGGGTAAAGCGTATTCTGGAGCGCGATTTCGATTACTTAAAAAGTATTTATTCCCTAATCCTCCTTTTCCTCCCGCCGCAACACAAAGTTGTTGATTCTTTTCAATTAAATCTCCTAAAATTTCATCGGTATTGGCATCATAAATAACGGTTCCTAATGGCACTTGAATCACACGATCTTCTCCATTCGCCCCCGTCATATTTTTAGGGCCTCCTCGTGTGCCATGCTCCGCTTGAAATTTATGATTATATTGAAAATCTAACAGGGTTTGCAGGTGTTCAACGGCAACTAATATTACTGATCCGCCTTTGCCTCCATTACCACCCGCAGGCCCCCCAGCCGGAACATATTTTTCCCGCCGAAAAGCAACAATGCCATCGCCTCCTTTCCCGCCTTCAACTTCAATTTCAACTTGATCAATAAATTGCATTTTATTCTTATTTAGATGAATTAGATATTGAGCTTAGACTGATAACTGATAACTGACAACTGATAACTGATTTTTAGCTCCGATTTCCTTGGAAATAATAATAGGTTGCCATCGGAACAATCGTCGCCACAACTAACAATACCACAACGATAATTGTAGCACTGGTATCGTTGGTTTCTTCGGCGGATTTAAAGGTACTGTCAACATTAATAGTTTCTACTTCTGTGGGCGCGCCCGGATCAGTTTCTCCTGATAAAACAGTCGCAATGCGATCGCTGGCTGCAATAAACGCCTCATTATATTTCCCCCCTTGACGAAGGGGATATTTTAGGGTTTCTTGAGCGACACTTTCAGCAATTTCATCCGTTAATAAGGATTGGGTTTTTTCTCCGGTTTGAATGGCGCTATTATTGTTGATCGTATCCAAAACTAACAAGGTTTGATTAGCGGCAATTTCTGGAGTCGGAAACCATTTTTTAAACACTTTTTCCGCAAAACTATCAATGGTTTCACCATAATCTAAACGGTGAACAGTCAAAAATCGAACTTCATAGCCTGTTTTTTTTGCTAAGTCCGATAAGGTATTATTTAAACGTCCTTCCGTACTGCGGCTGAGAACGTCATCCATTTCCACAACCCAAGTTTCATTCGCCGAGGATAACGCCGGAACTTGATAAACTCCCGTTGCTAAAGCCGGAGTTGCCCAAAATCCAACGATAACCGTTAAAAGCAGGGAAATCACGAATCCTGGTAATAAGTTTCCCCAATTTAATATTGTTTTAAGCTGTTGTATCATTGTCAAAATTGATGATATAAGTGCAGGGTTCCCCATATTAACTATACAAGACAATGGTTATGAGTTGACTGTTAATAGCCAAGACCCTATTGCCAATCCCGCCTCAACCGTGAACAATAAACAAGTGAACTACCCACACTTCTCTACGAGTAAGTGTGGGCTTCCAACTTCAACGGGGATAGCATCTGAAGAAACAGAAATTTCATCAGACGACTTACATCCCCTCAGATTGGCAGTATCGCTAGTTCCTAACGACAATATCCGCAAGGCTTCATTCTTGATATTGATGGAAGCATTTATATCTCGATCATGGGTGGTTTGGCAATGCTCACAAGTCCAACTTCTAATATCAAGCGGTAAGCTACCTACTTGATTTAGACAGACATTACAAGTTTTAGAAGAAGGGAAAAATCGATCAACTTCCAGGTAGGTTTTCCCTTCTTTTTCGGCTTTATACTTCAACATCGTACAGAACATTCCCCAGCCACAATCACTAATTGCCTTGGCTAATTTATGGTTTCTAACCAGATTCTTAACCCCCAGATCTTCTACAGCAATCACTTGGTTTTCGTTGACTATCTTGCGGGATAGCTTGTGTAGAAAATCTTCTCGACAGCGAGAGATTTTAGCGTGGACTTTAGCTACTTTTAATCTAGCTTTTTGTCTACTCAGACTCCCACTTCGACTACGCTCAGTGCAAGCCTTCTGTTTTCGAGAAAGTTTTTGTTGTTTGCGTTTTAAGTTGTGTTCATGTTTAGTAAAGTGTTGGGGATTACTATATTTGTCTCCATCACTGGTAATGGCAAAGTGAGTTAATCCTAAATCAATTCCAATTGCTTTTCCATTGGTTGATGTCGTAGGTTGCTCTTTCCCGTCATCAACTAACACAGATGCGTAGTATTTTCCATCGGGATTCTTTGAGATAGTAACAGTTTTGATTGTCCCTTCAAATTCCCGGTGACGCACACAATAAACTAACCCAATTTTACCGGGTAGTTTTAGATAATCTCCCTCAAATTTAACGTTTTGGGGATAACTGATTGATTGTCTACCGTGTTTGGATTTGAATCGAGGTAATCTGGCCCGTTTGTCAAAAAAGTTTTTGTAGGCAGTCGATAAATTTAAAGCGACAACTTGTAAACACTGGGAGTAAGCATCTGTTAGCCAAAGATATTCCTTTTTTAGTTGAGGTAACAATCCTTGAATAGCTGTTCTTGATAATCCTTTTCCTGTTGTTTTATAGGTTTCTTGGCACAAGTTCAAGGCGTAATTCCAATACCAACGACAACAGCCAAAGCTTTTAGAAGCGGCTATTTGCTGTTCGGTTGTTGGGTATATGCGATACTTGTATGCTTGAAACATTGTCGTTTTCAACTCTTTGATATAATCTAACATGACATTTTTAATTTTGTCGGGATTGACCGACGAAAATTAACTTGGGGGAGTCCATGTATCCCACGCTGATTTCTGGTTATTTTTTTGAGGGCAGTAGAAATTCAGCGTGGGACTTATAGCTCCCCCAAACCCCTCGTAAGTTAACCCAGAACTGATCTATACCCTGTCACCTTATGCCAAGTTTGTTTGATGTTGAACATTTGCGGGTTGCTTATCCCCACTCCCGAACTCCGCAAAGTTGGGCTGTAAATGACATCTCCTTTTCCCTACAACCGGGAGAACGTCTAGGACTGGTGGGGGAGTCCGGTTGTGGAAAGTCTACCATTGGGCGGGCTGTGATGCGGTTGTTACCCAACACGAGCGAAATTGAAGGACAAGTGAGATTTGAAGGACAACCTGTGTTTGGGATGGATGAAAAACGGTTGCGACAGTTTCGGGGGGAAGCGGTTGCTTTAATATTTCAAGACCCGATGACTCGCCTTGACCCGTTAATGACCATTGGCGATCATTGTTTAGAAACGTTAAAAGCTCATCGTCCGCAATTATCAAATTCTCAAGCTAAAAATAAAGCATTAGAAATATTAGAAGCGGTGAAAATTCCCGCAAATCGTTGGTCACAATATCCCCATGAATTTAGTGGTGGAATGCGTCAACGGGTAGCGATCGCTTTAGCTTTATTATTAGATCCAAAATTAATTGTTGCAGATGAACCCACCACCAGTTTAGATGTCACCGTTTCGGCTCAAATTTTAAAGGAATTAACTCGACTGTGTGAACAACGGGGAACCGCTATTTTATTGATTTCCCATGATTTAGCAATGGTTGGAGAATATTGCCATAAAATTGCTGTTATGTACCAAGGAAAAATGGTAGAAATGGGTTCATCTCAAACGGTTTTTCAATCTCCCCAACATCCCTACACCCAATCTTTATTAAAATCGGCGTTACATTTACAGGATATTGAAAATAAAGAAACAAATCCGACTTTAGAAACCCCTGGATCTTCGGGTCAACCTTTATTATCCCTTAAAAATTTACAACAACATTATACCCTAGAATCGAGCTTTTTACAACAACTTTTTTCCAAACAAAAGAAATCTGTGATTAAAGCCGTTGATGGGATAAATTTAGAATTATATCCAGGGGAAATATTAGGCTTAGTCGGAGAGTCTGGTTGTGGAAAAAGTACCCTTTCCAGAACGATTTTACAACTAATTCGGGCAACGAACGGCAGTGTTGAATTTTTAGGCACGGATTTAACTAAATTATCCCGTGAACAGGTACGAAAATATCGCCGTCAAATGCAAATGGTATTTCAAGATCCCCATGCGTGTTTAAACCCGATGATGACCGTTGGCGAAAGTATTGCTGACCCGCTTTTAATTCATCAATTAGCAACACCAGAGGAGGCAAAAAAACAGGTTTTAGCGATGTTAGAGCGGGTAGGATTAACACCAACAAAGGAATATTATCAACGCTATCCGGGGGAATTATCCGGCGGACAACAACAACGAGTTGCGATCGCTAGAGCTTTAATGACTCATCCCCAATTATTAATTTGTGATGAACCTGTTAGTATGTTAGATGCTAGTGTTCAAGCTCAAGTTTTAGAGTTAATGTTAGAATTGAAACGAGAGTTTAATTTAACCTATTTATTTATTACCCATGATTTATGGGTAGCGAGGTTTTTATGCGATCGCATTGCCGTTATGAATCAAGGTAAAATTGTTGAATTAGGGACAACAGAAGACCTATTTACAAACCCTCAACATCCCTACACCCAAACCCTATTATCCGCCGTCCCTTCCCTTTCTAAATTAAAGCAGGAAATAATTTAAAAGATGAAAAAATTAGTTTTAATTGGTGGCGGACATAGCCATGCGATCGCCCTGAAAAAATGGGGGATGAATCCTTTATCAGAGGTTGAATTAACCTTAATTACCAATGTTGTAAAAACGCCCTATTCAGGGATGTTACCCGGTTATATTGCTGGATTTTATAGCTTTGATCAATGTCATATTGATTTACCGTCCTTAGCTAAATATTCCCATGCGAAAATTTATATTGATCAAGCCATCGGTTTAGATTTAGAAAAAAATCTCGTTATTTGTAAAAACAATTCTCCTATTCCCTTTGATCTTCTATCTATTGATATTGGGAGCACTCCAACAGTATTAAGCATTCCGGGTGCGATAGAACATACTATTGCTGTTAAACCGATATCCAAACTTTTGCAATATTGGCATCAATTAATTGAAGAAATTCAGCAAAATCCTCAACAAAAAATCCGGTTAGCGATTGTTGGAGGAGGTGCGGGAGGTGTTGAATTAGCGTTTAATATTCACAGCCATCTCACTCAAATTTATCAACAAGCCAATCAACCCTTAAATCAGTTAGAATTACATCTAATTCATAGCGGTAAGCGGTTATTATCTGAACGTCACCCTTCCTTAAGTCGAAAAGTAGAAAATTTGCTTAAAAAACTTAAGATTCATTTACACTTCAATGAAACAGTTGATCAAGTTGACGAGACTCAAAATTCTATTAAAAAAATTAGCTGTAAATCAGGATTAACCCTAGAATGCGATCGCATTTTTTGGGTAACACAAGCATCAGCATCCCCCTGGTTAAAACAAGCCGGACTAACAACAGATAAACGGGGATTTATTCTAGTCAATGATAACTTACAATCGGTTTCCCATCCCCAAGTTTTCGCCGCCGGAGATATCGCCACAATGGTTAATTATCCCCGACCCAAAGCGGGAGTTTTTGCAGTGCGTCAAGGTCAACCCTTATTGGAAAATTTAAAACGAAGTTTAGAAGAAAAACCCCTAAAACCCTTTATCCCTCAAAAAGAATTTTTAATTTTAATTGGGACAGGAGATCAAAAAGCGATCGCTTCTAAAGCATGGTTTAATATAGGGCCGAATTCGTTATTATGGCGATGGAAAGATTATATTGATCAAAAATTTATGAAACAGTTTAAAAACTGATTAATTTTTATTCAAAAATTGCGATTATCGGCGTTGTTTATGATACAATTAAAAGGGTTAGTACCTTGGAAAAATCCAAATTTAGGTGAAGGACGTATATTTAGCCATTTTACCAATGCTGAAGGATTCACCGGAATTACAGGGATTTTTGGTGAGCGTCTTAATGTAGATCAGCCCGTTATTGTTAATACGCTAACATTTGGAAAGGGTTCTAACTCATTCTATGCTCAAAAACCTGGTGATATTTTTATCACAGATTTGGGTTTTGACGCTACAGCAGGAAATTTAGAGCAAATCGGTGTTTTTGGAGAAAAGCAGAAATTTGTTATTCAATTTTCTGAGGAAACAGCTTTAATTGACAACAATATTAGAGTTCTACCTGTTAAAATAAGACAACAGGGTAGTATATATACAATTCCAGCCCAGACAACATTTTCAAACGGTAAATTTTTAGTCATGAGGGTTCGACCATGAACCAAGTAAACTTAACTTTAGTGCTTGAAGATTTGGATTCATCTAAACTTGAAACACAAGTTTTAGCGTTGGAACAAGCAGCCGATATCGTGCAAGTTTTAGCGATGAAGGTTTTGGAAACCTTTAAAACCAGTAATAATCCCTTTTTGATTGCTGAACATTTGTATCAATTTGGTTCTATCCTTGTTCCTCACTTGGAAACACTGTTTCAAGAAACTGAAAATTCAGAACTCAAACTTTTATCAGCAATTGTTTTATTACGTTTAGGTTCTCAAGTCGGAGTAAGTTACTTATTACAGGCGATTATTGAGGATCAACAATATCCTTGTTTAGTCGCTAGTTGTTTGGCTTCTATTCCTATTTATGAGGCTATTAATCCAATTTTACAGCGTCTAAGATGTGCAGATTTACAAGAGATTGATTTAATTATTGGTCTTTTAACAGTTTTAGAAGATTTTAATTATAATATTCCTAATGATTTGTATCAACGTTTCACAGCATCAGAGGCTCCTTGGCAAGTTCAAGCGGTTGCTAAATCCATTTTTCAAACATTAGCATCTCGGCTTCAAATGAAAACACCTGAATCTGTAGAAATTGTAGAAGATGATCATAAATCTGATTTGGTTGATCCTAAAACGGAGTTAAAGCTTAAATCATTAGGGTTTTTCTGATTATTTTTACATCAGTTTAATTTAATATGAAATCCTAAAATTGATACTACAGATAATCTCCTAAACCCCCTGTAGAGACGTTGCATGCAACGTCTCTACAGGGGACGGATGCGTAGCAAACATTTAAAGATTTCATATAATATAGTATTCCTCCAAAATTTAAGCTGAGATTACCGATGATTTAGAATAACCTTGTAATTGAATTTTAGCAGCATCTTGAACTTGAGGATGGGAATCAACAGCTAGGGTTTTTAAGACAGAAATGGGGGTATTAGGGTGTTGGGCGATCGCATATTTTACTAACCAACAATGAACACATTTAACCTGTTCGGTCATTGCTGCTAATATCGATGGGGAAGTCTGAGGATGGAGTAAAATAATAGCACTAATTACCGGAGGAGCGGTTTTTGCATAATAGCCGATTAAATATCCTGTTCCTTCAGGGGTTTTAATTAAAGATTGAGCCGCAATTGTGCGAATTTGGGCTTCAATATCATATAATAACCCCTGTAAAATCACCGTTGGAGTTTGGCAATGAGCCGCTAATAATAACCGAATTTCATGGGGTAATTGTGATATTTTTTCCCATAATATTCCGGGTTTATGGGGTTGATAAGCAATCTCAAATAGAGAAGATAGATGATTTTTTTTGACTAAGGTACTCAGGGGTTCTTCGAGTAAACTTGATGGTGGCTTTAAATACCGAATATTATTCAATGGGGGCATAAAATTTAACCCATCAATAATAAAGTCAGGGAGTAACTTCAGTTTAAATAACTGTTCTAAATAATTGCTATCTTCAGACCCAGTTTGATAGAGTTCTGCTCGATCCAGCAATTCTTTTTTGATCACTTCAGTACACCCTGACATCATAAGACTACCACCTTTTGTGATTAAACTTCATGAAAATTAAACCTTAAAAGAACATTAGATTTGTGTGAAATTAAGGACTGATGCTGTTAAAATTGAGGGGAGATAGATGGGGTTGGGGTTTCGATTATTTCTAATTGAATAGATGAACATTTGGGGAGAGTTTCAATACCGCTAAAACATCAGGGTTAGGATGGTTTGCGACCCATTTTAGGAAACTTTCAGGAGCAGCATTAAACTGAACGAGGAGACGAAGAGTAGAGAGGGGAATTTGATCTAAGAGTTGGGGATAATTTGAACATAAAACCGAAAATTGAGGATTACTCAAAACAGGTTTAGGAAACTCATTGAGTAATTTAATTAAGGTTTCTCCAGGGGTATTCGGATTAGTCGCAACGAGGTTGCGGGTTGCCACATCTGCACTCCTTCCCAAGGTTTTTAATACCTCTGTTGGTGCGTTAGAATTATTGGCAACCAGTCGCGCTAATTCTATACTTTTTTGAGCGAGTTCGACTAAACGTTCAGAAGAAGTTGTCGAATTTGCGGCTTCCTGTTGAAGAATAACGCACGCTGGTAAGATCATGATTTTTGACACCGTTTGGGGTTAGAAAATCCACGTTTTCTTTAGTCATCTAAGGGCAGTCTTGATTTAATTTGTTCAACAAAGGCTTTATGATCTACAATAGGTTTGGGAATATAATCATCAGCCCCACTTCGGGCTAAAAAGTTTTCCCGATCGCCTGTATTAGCATTGGCAGTGACTAAAATAACGGGAAGTTGTGCCGTTTCCGGGTTAGCTTTTAACATTTGGGTAATTTCAATCCCATCAACAGCTTTCCCGTCATAATAACTATTCGTTAAAGACACATCCATTAAAATTAGATCCGCTTGCTTGTTAGTCGCCATTTGCATCACGGTTTCGACATCTTCGGTGTGTTTCGCTAATAACCCGCCCCGTCTGGTTAAAATGCGTTCAAACACTTTCCAGTTAACGAGATTATCTTCAACCACTAAAACGGTTCTGATCATAATCTTACCCCTCTAATGAACTCTAGTTCATGTATCCATCTATCTTTCTTTAAGTGTCTTCTATATTGATAAAACCGTCGATAGGGATAAGTTCAGGAGTTCTCAAAGGTCAGGTCTGACTAGAAACAATCTTTCTTAGGAAGTCAGGATGGAAAAGGATGGAAAAGTTCAGGATGTCTTCTGAGACTATCCACAAACCTCAATGAGTACGGGAGAACTTATCAATAGGATTGCTATAGCTGATTCAATAATAGAAATCTACTTTTTGTTGATAATAGGATCATCTAAACGATCTAAATATAACCAGGCTTTCTTTGCTAACTTAGCTGGAATATCTGTTGCTTCCTTTTCATTTGTTTGGGGATTAGGAACATTAATAATACTTACATGGTCAGGCTTATCCTGAATCGCATCTAACCCCAATTCTCTGACATCCCTAACAGTCAAACAAATTACTCCCCAACATTTAAACAATCTATTATAAGCTTGTTCAGGTTTAAGTGCAGCAGATAAAGCCTTCTCGTACTCTTCTCTCTTCGGAAACCATCGTAAAATAAACGCTTCTGCATCAACTGCTTTAGTATCAGGGTCAATCCATTTTTTATTAGTAATAGCTCGATATAATATCGTGTCATCAGATAATTTATCCACAGATGCTTATACACTAAATAATTGGTTGATTAGTAGATAGCCAAAGAAGAATCTGAGAGATTTTCTCTAAAGAAGGATTCTTAATTAACTCGCTGTCATCACCTTTTCTGTAATAAACAGACTCTTGAAAATCACAATTAACAGGAATTTTAACCCGAATTTCTTTGTCAAAATCTGGATTCTTCCAAATCAAGTTAACTCCTCCTCGACTTTCTAAAGAAGAAAAACCGCGAGGAAAAGATTGGCCTAATAATTCATCTAACTGGATTAACTGTTTTATTGATTTTGAAACTGCATAACTTGATGGATTTAATATCTCATCCTCTTCGTTCTCATCCAAATCAGGGTCTATTTCTGTTAACTCTAAAAGACGCTTAAAGGTAATAATAAAATCAGAATTATGTGAAGATTCTCTAGCTAGATAATCTTCACATAATGGCTTTTGATGATGTGAAATAGTTGATAAAATTTGGCTCAAATCTACTGGAGTGTTTAAAACTATTCTTTCCCTTAATTGCTTTTGATAAGCCTGATCAAAATTCGCTTTGATAGCACTTGTTTTTTTATAGGTGATTGTCATAGCAATTATTCCTCCTCATTTAATAAACAATCATTAACTAATGAAATATAGCGATTCACATCGTCAGACCAAAGAGATACCCTTTCGTTAAGAGGTTTTAACTTATCTTCTGAGCTATGATCTAGGTTAAACTCTCGATAAATATTACCAGCAAATAAAATTCCTAGATTTTTTTCAGTTGCTTTTTTATCATCACAAATTAAGACAGGATCGATAGAAATATTGATCTGAGAATCTTCAAAGGAATAGATGAAAGTAGCTGATAATGAGGGTTTTTTATTTAAGAAGTTTTTCCAATCTCCGGGTCTTAATAAGTAATCAGAGATATAATGATCTAATTCTTCTTGAGATTGAAACTCAATATGACCTTTGGGATTAATTTCCAAGGCTTCATAATTAATATGGGGAAAAACTTCTAAATATCTTAGAGCTATATCTTGAAGAAGCACCTTGTTTTCAGAATATTCTCCTTCAATTAATTGTTCAAAAGAGATTTTATCAGATTGAATAATAATCGTTACGCCGTTTTTATAAACGACCTGAGAAATGATATCCGTAGTAAAAGTAGGAGAAGTAACTGCCCAATCTGTATTAACAATTTTATTGATTCTCAAAAAATCAGGATTTAGCAAACTAGGATTATGATTCCTAGCCAGAATAACAAATGCTAAGTGAGTGATTTGTAACTTTCCGAGCATACCGAATACACAGATAAGCAAACATAGATAATGATTTAATTATAGCATTCTTATTTTTGTGAAAAAGAACTGTAGGGGTTTGGTTTCCAAACCCAGGCGCAAAGAGGGTTTGGTTTCCAAACCCCTACAGGTTTTGATCACAAATCCTACACGGATTGCTATATGTCCTCTCAATACCGAATACCAATCAAAAGCCCCTCTTAATGAAGACGAGGAAATGAAGACAGCCCTGAAGGGCTGACTACGAAGTTAGGAACGTCGGGGAATTTCATGGGTGAGGAAATCATAGGCCATATTGGTATTAGGAAAAATGGCTCTGGCTTCTGTTAATAAATCGTCTAAAATAATCGTATTTCCGGGGGCATAACGGGGGCTAAAATGGGTCATGATTAACTGTTTAACTCCGGCGGCTAACGCGACCTGTGCCGCCATTGTTGAGGTAGAATGTAATCTTTGAAACGCCATTTCTGCATCTTGATGGGAAAACGTCGCTTCATGAACTAAAACATCCGCATCTTGGGCTAATTCTACCGCCCCTTCACAAAATACTGTATCTGTACAATAAACGAATTTACGACCGATTTGGGGAACTCCACAAAGTTCTGTACCGCGAATAGTACGACCATCGGGAAGGGTAACAGTTTGTCCTTGTTTTAATTGAGCATAAATCGGCCCTGGAGGAATGCCTAATTTTTGGGCTTTTTCGATATCAAATCGTCCCGGTTTATCCTTTTCAATAATTCGATAACCCAAGGCTGTGACTCGATGTTTTAAATAACCACAAACCACTTGATATTCTTCATCTTCAAATATCATTCCCGGTTCAATAGTATGCACTTTAACCGGATAAGAAAAATGGGTTTGAGAATAGCGAACACAGGCTTGTAAATACTCTGATAAACCTGACGGCCCATAAATATCAATGCGTTTGGCATTTCCCGCTAACCCACAACTGGCTAATAATCCCGTTAATCCAAAAATATGATCTCCGTGTAAATGGGTAATAAAAATTCGACTAATTTGACTAACTTTTAAATCACTCCGCAGGAATTGATGTTGCGTCCCTTCCCCACAATCAAACAGCCAAATTTCAGCCCGTTGTGGTAAACGTAGAGCTATACTAGAAACATTGCGCGATCGCGTCGGAACCCCAGAACTTGTCCCTAAAAAAGTAATCTGCATTCACTTTCTGCCTTGCCTCTTCAAATGCGAAAAAATATGTTATATAACCAAAGTGCAGTTCTCATGGATCAATTTTACTGGATCTGATCACAACAATGGTTTTTTCTGTTCCTGACTCCCCCCAACCCCCGAATTCCCCTTGGAATGCTTTTGTCTCTTTCCCCAACTCCCTGCAACGGTTTAAGCGTTATTGGTGGACAACGTTGCTGATTTGGCTGTGTATGGTCGCCCCCGCCCAAGCGGAATTATTATTACGGGTTGCCATCGAAGACGGTGCGAGTCAGGTTAAAGTTGGGAGTACCACTAAGGCGCTGGTTCGAGATGGCAATGGTCAAGCATTAGGGGAATTAGTGGCGATGGGGGGCGGTGTCGCCCAGGCGAAATCGGGAAAAATCGCCTTGGGAAACTGGCAAGGCTCCCAACTGTGGATTGATCCCAGTAATAATGGTAATGTTTGGATCGGCAATGGTTGGTATCGTGGGCGAGTGTTATTAGTGCCTCGGAATGGCGGTTTAACAGCGATTAATTATGTCGATTTAGAGCAATATCTCTACAGCGTTCTAGGGGCGGAAATGGATGGCGGATGGCCCCAGGAAGCCCTGAAAGCTCAGGCCGTTGCAGCGCGAACCTATGCCCTCTACAAGCGTCAACGCAGCAATGGAATTTTTGATGTCGGAGATGACCAAAATTGGCAAGTTTATAAAGGCTTAGTTACGGAGTCTAACGGAACCCAGTCGGCGGTGAATGCCACGCGGGGACAGGTTTTGACCTATAATGGTCAAGCGATTTTAGCGGCGTTTCATTCTGCATCAGGGGGACATACCGAAAACGTTGAGGATGTTTGGAATGAACCCTTACCTTATTTACGGGGAGTACCGGATTTTGACCAAGGAACCCCGGTATTTGAGTGGACAAAAACCTTCTCGCAGGCGGATTTAAGTAAGAGAATTTCGGGTGTAGGGAATGTTACAACGATGACCCCGCAACGGACTTCGGCTTTTGGTAGTATTCTAGCGATGAAAGTCGTGGGGGACAAAGGGGCGCGAGTTATGAGTGGGGAGGACATCGCCTCGGCGTTAGGACTTCGCAGCACTCGGTTTCAAGTTAGCCGCAAAAGTGGAACCACGAGTTTTCAAGTCACAGGTCGGGGTTTTGGTCACGGTGTTGGTTTAAGTCAATGGGGCGCCTATAATTTAGCTCGTGGTGGATACAATTACCAGCAAATTTTAGGCCATTATTATCGCAATACGGCTTTAGCAAAAATCGAAGTTCGTTAACCGTAGTCAGCACCCCGCTCTGAAGAGACGGGGCTTCATGCCTCCAACTTTAGATAGCTGACCAGCCTAAGCCTAACGGCTACGTTTTCTGAATCATAATACCCACGAATGCGACGCTAGTTTGTGGCTCTATTGTTAACAATTAAACAGTTTTACGAGGGGTAAGACAGTGTTGTTAACGCCAAAAGTTCAGAAAACATTGGCGAAGCGAACATTACCCTAGAAATAGGAGTTATTTCATGTCTAATTACGTCTTTGTAATTGATCCGAATAAACAGCCTCAAAACCCAATACATCCCGCCCAAGCTCGATTGTTATTGAATCAAGGTCAAGCTGCTGTTTATCGTCGTTATCCATTTACTATTATTTTAAAGGAGTCAAAACCCGAACCAGAAATACAACAAATAACCCTCAAAATTGATCCCGGTTCAAAAAACACTGGAATTGCATTAGTTCAGGGAAATAAAGTAATTTGGGGTGCAGAATTAACCCATCGGGGTCAAACAATTAAAATGTCTTTNCTTTTATTTAGGTCGAGTTCTTTGTCGCGCATCTGGCAGTTTTGATATTGTTACTCAAAATGGAAGAGTAGCAGGAATTAGTCATAAATATTGTCAATCAATTCATAAAAAGGATGGTTATTCTTACGGATTCTAAAAGAACTCAGGCGGTTAAAACCGCGCTTAGTCGGTTTTCCTCCTCGCTCTGAAGAGACGAGGCTTCCAACCTTCCCATTTTTTTCTTGTGAGGAAGAAGCCCTGAAGGGCTTACTACAAAATTAGGGTTTCTGTGACGGCTAAAATTTGATCAAACTCAAATTCATCTGCTAATTTTTTGAGGGTAAAAGCTAAGGCTGAATAGGGTTCAGGAATTTGCTGAATTAACTCAAAAATGCGCTTTTCTTTCGTACATAATACCGCTTCATGAAATTCTTGAATCCAAGCGGGAGGCATTAATACTAAATGGTCTAATGTTAAGTTAGAAGGGTCGGAAATTCCTGGCAAATTTGCGATTAAAGTCCCGGCTTTGTCGGATTCTGCATATTGATATTCTAATCCTAAATACTCGGCCATCTTTTCAAAAATAATATGCTCTTGGAAGGGTTTGCTGACAAAATCATCACATCCTGCTTGCAAAACTTGGGTGCGTTCTTCTTCAAACGCATTGGCGGTTAATGCAATAATAATTGGGGAGTTTTCTGAGGTAGAATTTTCTCGAATGTGGCGAGTTGCTTCGATTCCATTCATCACAGGCATTCGCATATCCATCCAAATTAAATGGGGTTGCCAACTTGACCACAATTCAATCGCTTCTTGACCATTAATCGCTTCTCGAACCTCAAACCCAGTTGTAGATAAAAGGGTTACTAAAACTTGACGATTTTCAACGGCATCTTCAACAATTAAAATCCGATAAGGGGGTTGTTCTGGTGCTAAACCAATCACTGACTTTTTAGAAGATTGCGGTTGAATATCGTCACTATCAGCTAAACTTATCTGAATAAAAAATCTAACAATTGTTCCTGTTCCTAATATACTATTAACGGTAATATTTCCTCCCATCATTTATACAAATTGTTGACTGATGGGTAACCCTAATCCGGTGCCTTCTTTGGATTTTCGACCTGTTTCTGTTTGTCCAAAGGCTTCAAATAATAAATCAATTTCTTCTGCGGCAATACCAGGGCCAGTATCTTCAACTTCAAAAGTAATTTGAACTCGTTCTGGGAGAATATCTAAGGGTTCTTGATGTTGCCCCTCAGTGGCGCTCAGGACTTCTTGTTTAACTCGAAGAACAACACAGCCAACCTCGGTAAATTTAATCGCATTTCCGAGTAAATTAATTAAGACTTGACGGAGTTTACTTTCATCAGTTTTAATATATTGAAACACATTTTGATCTCGTTCAAAGATCAAGTTTAATCCTTTAGTTTCTGCTTTTAATTCTAGCATTTCTTCTAAGCTATTTAATAACCGATAGAGATCAAAACTGCTTTGATTTAATGTCAGTCGTCCGGCTTCAATTTTAGACATTTCTAAAACATCATTAATTAAATCAAGTAAATGTTCTCCACTGCGTTCAATAATTCTGAGGTATTCCTGTTGTACAGAACTCAATCCCGAATTTTTAGCTAAAATTTGAGTAAAGCCTAAAATTGCATTCAAAGGTGTTCTTAATTCATGGCTCATATTCGCTAAAAATTCACTTTTAGCATGGTTGGCAGCATCTGCGGTTTCTTTGGCTTCCTGAATTTGAGCTAATAGTTTAGCTTGTTGAATTGCCACCCCTAACTGATTGGCAACTTGAGTTAATAAACTCACTTCTCTTAATTCCCAATCCCGGATATTAGTATGTTGATAAGCTCCTAATGATCCCCATAAAATTTCTCCCACAAACACCGGAACTAAAATATAGGCACGGATCTGAAATTCTTGTAAAACCTGGAGATGAGATGGCGATAAAGAGTTGTTAAAAATATCATCAATAATTAAGGTTTCGTGGTTGTGATCTTGACCCATTTGGGGGTATTGTAAATGGGTATCTAACCATAAATTTTTATGTTCGGCTTGTTCTAAAGGAATTCCACAGGAAGGCTTAGATTCAAAGATAAATTCTCCACGACGATCTGAGATCAAACGATAGACAACTACGCGATCGCATTGTAGAATTTGTCTAACTTCCTGGGTTGTGGCACTAAAAATCGTATCAATATCTAAGGTTTGGCGAATGCGATCAATGACTCGTGCTAAAGCTCGTTCCTGTTCAGCAACTTTTGCCTGTTCTTCTGAACGTTTTTGAGCTTGGGTTAAGAGTTCTGCTTGTTGTAATGCCACCCCTAACTGTACGGCAATTTTCTGAACAAATTCAATTTCTTTTTTTTGCCATTGACGGGGTGTTGAACATTGATGAATACACAATAAGCCCCATAATTCATCTCCTTTAAGTAAAGCAACGACTAAATTCGCTTTAATTTGAAATCGATCTAACAGTTGCATATAACAATCTGTTAATCCCGCCTGATGAATATCGGATAAATCCAAAACATAATCTATTAGATGATTCTGAGCAAATCTTTCCCCAAAACAGTGATCTTCTATTTTTGTTTCTAATACAGAACAAAAGGGAGATAAAACGTTTTCAGAGACAAATTCTCCTAAATTCCAATGGGAATGGGGATCAAATTTAAACACCGCTACTCGATCAGCATTCAACAGTTGACGCAGTTCAGAAGTTGCGGTTTGAAAAATCGTATTAATATCTAAAGTCCGGCGAATTTTATCAATCACTTGGGCTAAAGCCCGTTCTCGTTCTGCTTCTTCAACTAAACTTTCTGCTTGACGTCGCAATTCTGCGTCTAATATGGTTTCTAAATTTCGTTTTTGTTGTTCTGTTTGAGCGAGTAATTCTGCTTGTTGAATGGCTACTCCCAGTTGTCCCCCAATTTGAATTAAAAAATTAATTTCTGATTTTTCCCACTGTCGCGGTTCTTGATTTTGATAGACCGCTAATAACCCCCATAATTTTTTCCCTTGATAAATCGCAATAATCGCATACGCTTGGGCTTCATATCGTTCTAAAGCTTGAATATAACAGGCGGAAAAATTGGCTTTATAAATATCATTACAAACTCGAAAAACTTCCCCCCTTGAAAATTCACCTCCTTGGGTTTCCTGTAAATAGCTATCGGTGATAGAGATATCGGCTAAATATTTGATACTACATTCACTAATATTCTCTGCAAATTTAGGATCGTGTTTTTGTTCTTCGATTAAAGATTTCCATCCCTCTGTTTTTGATTCAACTAAAAATTCTCCACTCCAATCGGGATTAAATCGATAAATAACAACCCGATCTGCCTTTAAAAGGTGACAAACTTCTTGGGTTGTTGTGGTAAAAATAGTATCCAGTTGTAGGGATTGGCGAATTTTATTGATAATAGCAGCAANCAAAAAGGTGGGTTAGCACCCAGTCTTCAACATCGAGTAGAAACAACTCTAACTTGGGTGAACAAATTAATTAAGCTTGCACCGATTGGTTCAATTGTTCAAGAGTTAGTCAGATTTGACTTGCAGCAACTTGAAAATCCTGAAATCTCTGGGATTGAGTACCAACAAGGAGAGTTACAGGGATACGAAGTTCGACAATATTTATTGGAGAAATGGAGTAGAAAATGTGCTTACTGTGGGGTTGAAAACGTACCCTTAGAAGTAGAACATATTCACCCTAAATCCCAAGGCGGAACTGACCGAATTTCAAATCTTGCTGTTGCTTGTCATGACTGTAATCAAAAGAAAGGAAGTCAAGATATTCAAGATTTCCTATCAGGTAAACCTAACTTACTGCAACGGATTTTAAAACAAGCTAAACAACCCTTAAAAGATGCTACTGTGGTAAACTCAACTCGATGGTTACTGTTTAATCGATTAAAAGAAACAGGTTTATCTGTTTCAACTAGCTCCGGTGGTTTAACTAAATTCAATCGCACTCGATTAAATCTACCTAAAACCCATTGGCTAGATGCAGCTTGTGTTGGGAAAGTTAAAACTTTAAAGGTGTTAACCAATAAACCCTTATTGATTCAGGCAACAGGACGTGGTACTCGTCAAATGTGTGGTACAGACAAATACGGATTTCCAACACGACATCGCTCACGAATACAGATTCACAAAGGCTTTCAGACAGGCGATATTGTTAAAGCTGTTGTTACCGCAGGTAAGAAAATAGGCTTTTATTTAGGTCGAGTTCTTTGTCGCGCATCTGGCAGTTTTGATATTGTTACTCAAAATGGAAGAGTAGCAGGAATTAGTCATAAATATTGTCAATCAATTCATAAAAAGGATGGTTATTCTTA
>NZ_LR734865.1:292548-296102 GCF_900010725.2 Planktothrix serta PCC 8927
GGCGAATTTTATTGATAATAGCAGCAACGGCTTTTTCCCGTTCAACTGCTTGATTCACTGCTTGGGTTAAATATTCAGATTGCATTTGCAACTGGTTGACAAATTCTGCGTGTTGCAATGCCACCCCTAAATGGGTTGCTATTTGGCGGACAAATTCCATTTCCGATTCTTTCCATTCACGAGGGCCAGAACATTGATGAATACATAATAATCCCCATAATTCTTCCCCTTTAAGTAAGGGGGAAACCAGATTCGCTCTAATTTGAAACTGGGATAATACCTGGACATAACAACGGGGTAATGTTAAGGTATAAATATCATCAGATGACCAAATTTTGCCATGAAGATAATAGTTAACATAATGTTCGCCAAAACAATGATCTTGAATTCTGGCGGATAACGCCGGACGAAAATTCGGTAAAACATCCTCCGAGACAAATTCCCCCCATTCATATTGGGTCTCTGGATCAAAGCGATACATCCCCACTCGATCCGCATTTAACAGTTGACGAACTTCAATGGCTGTAGACTTAAAAATACTATCTAAATCTAAAGATTCTCGAATTTTACTAATCACGGCAAATAAAGCTTTTTGTTGTGCCAATTGATAGGGCTCTGTAGTTTTAGTTTGTTCGAGTTGTGTAACTCGTTTTCTTAAGGTTTCGATTTCTTGAGTTAATTGGGCTTGCGAAATCGAATTAAGGGGAATTAATGGATTTTCAGACATAGCTTTCCTGAAGTAAAGTAACAATACAATTTCGACCTTGTTTTTTAGCTTGATAGAGGGCGCGATCCGCCCATTCAATTAACAAGCTGGGACTAGAATTCGGTTGAGGAATCAGACAGGTGATACCTAAACTTAAGGTAATATAATCATGGGCTTGAGACTGGGAATGAACCAGTTTTAGGTATTGGATTTCTTGTTGAATCTTTTGGGCGATCGCTTCGGCTTCTTCTAACTCGGTTTGAGGTAAAATAATCCCAAATTCTTCACCCCCATAACGAGCGACTAAATCCGTTGAATGGGAAATTGCTTGACTAATGGCTTGAGCAATGGCGCGTAAACAATCATCTCCGGCTTGATGACCATAGGTGTCATTATAGGATTTGAAATAATCCACATCACACATAATTAAAGACAGGGGTTTCTGTTCAACACTCAGTTGATTCCACTCCTGTTGTAAATAGTGATCAAATTGCCGTCGGTTTGCGGTTTGAGTCAGTCCATCTAAATGAGCTAACCGTTGTAATTCTTGGTTGAGTTTTTGGAGTTCTAATTGGGATTCTTGCAGGGCTGCTTCAATCTCTTTTCGAGCTTGAATTTCTTGTTGTAACCGTTCATTTTGTTCTAATAGTTGTTTATGTTGGGTTCGCAGAGTGAGGTGATTTTTCACTCGCACTAAGACTTCTTCAACCTGAAAAGGCTTAGTAATATAATCAACTCCCCCAACGCTAAAGGCTTTGACCTTATCTAAAACATGATCTAAAGCACTAATAAAAATAATCGGAATTTCCGCCGTTAGAGGATCGGATTTGAGAGATTGACAGACTTCATACCCATCAATATCGGGTAATTTAATATCTAGAACAATCAAATCCGGTGGTGCTGCTTTTGCTGTTTTTAATGCCATGACTCCTTTAGTCACGCGCCTGACTTCATATTGATGTTCCATTAACATCGTAGATAATAGTCTTAAATTATCGGGTTTGTCATCAACTAATAAAATGCTTCCCAAGGAGGATTCTGCATTTGGAAAATAAATCATTATAAACGGCCGGGAACAGGTTAAATTGAATTATGAACAGGTTGACATCTGAAAATCGAGGGATTAAAAAATTTAAAAAAAAGATCAGGGATCATTTGGTCTATTTTACCAGAACTTTAAGTGATTTATTAACGGATTGATATTTTAGAAGATATAAAGGATTAACCGCAATAGAGCCATCTGTTAAGGAGCTAACCGGAGCACTGAGTTAGGATTTTCAATTAAAATCCGTAATTTCACTGACTTTTTTTCCCTTCTAAAATACTCAAGCTGTAAAATTTTCATCAGAATGTCATATCTTTGCCACAAGGATGTCATATTCATCCTCTAACTTAAGGAATATCAGGGCAGACAAAAACAGTCCAATCCCTGAAACCCTTATAGATAAAGGTATTAAAGATGAAATCTGATCTTGATTCTGCAAATTCTTTAGAGTCCCGTCGTTTAGAGTGGACGGACACATCCCACCCCACTCCCCGCCCTCGGACACAATCTTTAACATTAGTGGCATTAGGCGTAGGTTTAGGAGTTGTGGGGGTGTCCCTCGTCCCGATCCTGCAACAACGTCCTCAGCCCACGGCCCCAATGCTGTCCCCGACCTTACCCCCAACCTCGATCCCATCCCCTGTGGGTTCAACTTCTGGGACAATTGCCGACCCTGACCTGATTACTTCAGTCGTGGGGCAAGTTGGGCCAGCCGTTGTGCGAATTAATGCGACAAAAACCATTGAAAGTCAGGTTCCCCAAGGGTTTAATGATCCCTTTTTTGAACGGTTTTTTGGTTCTCAAATGCCGAATTCTCCTCAACAGCAAATAGTCAGAGGTTCAGGGTCAGGATTTATTGTTAATTCTAATGGTCGAATTATTACTAATGCTCACGTTGTTGATGGGGCAACAAAGGTGTCAGTTGTTCTCAAAGATGGTCGTCAATTTGAAGGAAAAGTTATTGGAACTGATCCCGTAACTGATGTTGCTGTGGTTCAAATTGAAGCGAATAATTTACCAACGGTTTCTGTAGGGAATTCCGAAGCATTACAACCGGGGGAATTAGCGATCGCCATTGGTAATCCTTTAGGATTAGATAATACTGTTACAGTGGGAATTATTAGCGCCACAGGTCGTTCCGGTAGCGAGGTAGGAATTCCTGATAAACGAGTTAGTTTTATTCAAACTGATGCTGCTATTAATCCGGGTAATTCTGGAGGGCCGTTACTCAATCAAAAAGGTGAAGTGATTGGGATGAATACGGCAATTATTCAAGGCGCTCAAGGGTTAGGATTTGCCATTCCCATTAATCAAGTTCAACGCATTGCGGATCAAATTTCTACGACCGGAAAAGTTGAACATCCCTATTTAGGAATTCAGATGGTAACACTTTCTCCTGAAGTAAAAGAAAGTTTAAATCAAGATCCTAATAGTCCGATTAGTGTGAATGAAGATCAAGGGATATTAATTGTTCGAGTCATGCCCAATTCTCCCGCCCATCAATCAGGATTACGCGCTGGAGATGTGATTGTTCAAGTGGAAAATAAACCCGTAACTAAAGCCGATGAAGTTCAACAAGCGGTTGAAAATATAACGGTAGGAAGTTCGTTAAAAATGCAAATTAAACGCCAAGATCAAGCCTTTAATTTAGATGTGAAAACCGCAGCCATCCCAGCCATCAATAATTAGTTGTAGGGGAGGGTTCTATACCATTGGTGTCAACTTAACTCACGTTAGCCCTGAACTAAAGTTCGGGCTAAGAGCTAAAGTCATCTAAAGATGACTCAAAACTTCTCTTTCTTA
>NZ_LR734866.1 GCF_900010725.2 Planktothrix serta PCC 8927
AAGGGGGGTTAGGGGGGATCTAGGACGCTTAAAAAAATCAACGAACTTTTGGTTTTTCGGCCTACTTTTAGCCTTAAAGTTGACACCGATGGATAAGCTGACGCTATTACAAACTCAAATTAAAACAGATACTTGGATACCTGCAACTTGGGATAAATATTTACTGATATTGTAGTGAGTCCTTCAGGACTCTGAGGCTGATAGTGTAGTGAGTCCTTCAGGACTCTTAGCCCTAAAGGGCTTACTACAAAATTAGGGTGTTATTCCAAGAAACCGGGTTTCTGCAATAACATGAGCTAACAGAAAGATAGGATAAGAAACTCGGTTTATGAACCCCCCTCGTAGCGATCGCAGTTTTATAATTTAGCTTCTACATATTCACAAATTGATAGAGGTTCAGGGATTTTAAACCCTTCTTCTTGTAATCCTTCTAAATGAAAAATAATGGCTTCTTGCATTAAAGTTCTTACCTCTTCAACAGTTTCACCCACTGCTACACATCCTGGTAAATCGGGAACATAAGCACCATAACTATTTTCGCCTTTTTCAATTACAATGGCATAACGCATTATTGATCCTCCTCGATTTGTGCTTGTCGCCAAATACTTTTAAGCGTTCCGATGGGTACATCAATACTTAACTTACCCGAAACGGTCACAGTTCCTATTTTATCAGGATGTTTAAATTGCCGATGACTCCCTCGCGTTCTTGATAAATACCAACCCTCGTTTTCTAATCTTTTAATAACATCTCTAACTTTCATTAGTTCTAAGGTTAACTATCCTCTTTTATATTGTAGTGAGTCCTTCAGGACTCTGAGGGGTGAACGCCTCACTACAAAGAACCCGCCCCTACTAAGGAGTCCACCCAGGCCAGGAGGAAACAACACGAAATCCTGACCCGCACCCCATACGCGACCAGTCCCTGAAACGATTGGCACTGCGACAATACGAGGCACCGTTGCCCCACGAACCCCCGCGCATCACCCGGTATCGAGTATTTCCCCCAGACTCCCAAACACTGCCATCTGTCGGCGCACCCTGATAATTTTTATGCCAAGGGTCGGCGCACCATTCCCAAAGATTGCCGTGCATATCGTATAATCCAAAAGCGTTGGGGGGAAAACTACCGACAACGGTTGTCTTTTCTCGGAAAATCCCTTTTGACTTTGACCAGGAGCCATAGCAATGGAAACGCTCGCCGTCATAGTTAACTAAATCGGTGGTGATGGTTTTACCGAAATAAAACGTGGTGGTAGTTCCAGCGCGACAGGCATATTCCCATTCTGCCTCACTGGGTAAACGATAGGTACGTCCGGTGAATTGAGAGAGGCGATCGCAAAATTCTACTGCTTTCCACCAAGAAACGTTCTCAACAGGTAAGTTATCCCCTTTAAAACTAAAAATGGAGGGGTTGGGCTTGAGGTCAATCTGGCGTTTGGGTAAACCTGCTACAGCCCGCCATTGGGCTTGAGTCACGGCATATTGACCGATCAAAAAAGAGGCTATATTAACAGTATGCTGTGGCTCTTCACTCTTAGATCGATGTGGTTCATTACTAGGGGAACCCATGAGGAAAGTTCCGGCTGGAATTACGACTAAATCTAATATTATCCCATTGATATTTTCAGTCAACACTTGGGCTTGGGCTTGCCAACGGTTGGTAATTTTTCCGGTGGAGTTAACGGTTACGGTTTCAAAATTAACAGTTTTTAAACAGGGTGTCGGTTTAACGGTTAATTGTTGTAATCCTGGTAATCTTTCTAATGTGAAGGGATTGGAGAAGGATATCAATGCTTCTAAGACTTCTTGAGCCGTTTGAAAACGTTTATTTGTTCCCTGCTGTAAGAGTTTATCTAAGACTTGACCCAAAGTATTATTGACTTTAACCTTTAAATAATCTCGCCACACCCAATCACTTTTACTAACATCAAATAAATCAAAGGGTTCAATATTAGTTAATAAATGAATACAAGTTACCCCTAAACTATATAAATCACT
>NZ_LR734867.1 GCF_900010725.2 Planktothrix serta PCC 8927
GATCCCCCCTAACCCCCCTTAACAAGGGGGGAATAGGAGATCAAAGTCCCCCTTTTTAAGGGGGATTTAGGGGGATCAGATCTCGGCTTTAATCACGGGTTTTCGGCTTAAATTGACACGCCTTGGAGAAGACCTCGCCCCTACTCCCTTACTCCCCCTTTATGATTCCTTTTCAACTTCAGGCTCCCTTTCAACCCCTGGGCGATCAACCCCAAGCGATCGCTCAACTCATCAATAATATTAGCAACGGACAACCCTTTAGTACCCTATTGGGGGCGACGGGAACCGGGAAAACCTTTACGATCGCCTCGATGATTGAAAAAATTGGTCGTCCCACCTTGGTTTTAGCCCATAACAAAACCTTAGCCGCCCAATTATGCAACGAATTTCGATCATTTTTTCCTGAAAATGCTGTTGAATATTTTATCAGTTATTACGATTATTATCAACCAGAAGCTTATCTTCCCGTTAGCGATACTTATATTGAAAAAACCGCTTCTATTAATGATGAAATTGATATGCTCCGCCATTCCGCAACCCGATCTTTATTTGAACGGCGAGATGTAATTGTTGTCGCTTCAATTAGTTGTATTTACGGGTTAGGAATGCCCGCCGAATATTTAAAAGCTGCCATTCCTTTACAAGTCGGAGAAGAAGTTGATCAACGGGAATTATTACGAGAATTAGTTTCTGTCCAATATACCCGCAATGATGTGGAATTAACACGGGGGAGGTTTCGTCTCAAAGGAGATGTATTAGAAATTGGGCCGGCTTATGAAGATCGAATTATTCGAGTTGAATTTTTTGGCGATGAAATTGAAGCCATTCGTTATGTTGATCCGGTTACGGGGGAAGTTTTGCAAAGTTTAGAAGGATTAAGTATTTATCCGGCTCGACATTTTGTCACCCCAGAAGACCGCTTAGAAATGGCTTGTCATGACATAGAACAGGAATTAAAACAACAAGTTGTTGAATTAGAAAACCAAAGCAAACTATTAGAAGCACAACGGTTATCTCAACGAACTCGCTATGATTTAGAAATGTTACGCGAGGTAGGATATTGTAATGGTGTGGAAAACTATTCTCGCCATTTAGCCGGAAGACAAGCGGGAGAACCCCCAGAATGTTTAATTGATTATTTCCCGAATGATTGGTTATTAGTCGTCGATGAATCTCACGTTACTGTTCCTCAAATTCGGGGAATGTATAATGGCGATCAAGCGCGAAAAAAAGTCTTAATTGATCATGGGTTTCGTTTACCCAGTGCGGCGGATAATCGACCGTTAAAAGCCGAGGAATTTTGGCAAAAAGCTAATCAATGTATTTTTGTATCGGCGACGCCGGGAGATTGGGAAATTGAACAATCTCAGGGTCAAGTTGTGGAACAAATTATCCGTCCGACGGGAGTAATTGATCCTGAAGTATTTGTGCGTCCAACCGAAGGACAGGTGGATGATTTATATGGGGAAATTCAAGACC
Organism: Planktothrix serta PCC 8927; assembly: GCF_900010725.2. Lineage (NCBI taxonomy): Bacteria > Bacillati > Cyanobacteriota > Cyanophyceae > Oscillatoriales > Microcoleaceae > Planktothrix > Planktothrix serta. The sequence goes on from NZ_LR734867.1 coordinate 1,480, forward strand.
GAGTTGAAAGAGATGAACGGGTTTTAATCACAACTTTAACGAAACGAATGGCGGAAGATTTAACGGAATATTTACAAGACCGGGGAATAAAAGTCAGATATTTGCATTCGGAAATACAGTCTATTGAACGGATAGAAATTATTCAAGGATTACAAAATCGGGACTTTGATGTGTTAATTGGGGTGAACTTATTACGGGAGGGGTTAGATTTACCCCAGGTGTCCTTAGTGGCGATTTTAGATGCGGATAAAGAAGGGTTTTTGCGATCGCATCGCTCACTCATTCAAACCATCGGACGAGCAGCGCGAAATATCCGAGGACAGGCGATTTTATATGCGGATAATTTAACCCAAAGTATGATTAAAGCCATTGATGAAACTAACCGACGACGAGAGATTCAACAAAAATATAATCAAAAACATGGGATTATTCCTCAACAAATTATTAAAAAATCCAGTAATTCTATTTTAGAGTTTTTGGATGTCTCCCGACGGTTAAATGCTCAAACTGTAGAAAAAGAAATTGAAATCTTTGAAGAATTGCCTTTAGAGAGTATTCCCGATTTAATTACTCAATTAGAAACCCAGATGAAAACGGCAGCGAAACAATTAGAATTTGAAGAAGCGGCTAAACTGCGCGATCGGATTAAACAATTACGCGATAAACTGATAGGGCATTAGGGATCGATTAGGAAAAGTCTGATCACGGATTATACGGATTTCACGGATTTCACGGATTAATATGAAATCCCGAAATGTTTGCTACAAATCCCCCCCTGTAGAGACTAGCCATGCTTAGTCTCTACAGGGGGTTAGAGGGGATCATCTGTAGCATCTATAATGGGATTTCATATAA
>NZ_LR734868.1 GCF_900010725.2 Planktothrix serta PCC 8927
CAGTCTGGTCAACTTGGGCTTGATTTCAAGCCCCCGTTAAAATCGGTACCCCGATTTAACGGCGGGTTGTTGACAGTGCTTGTGATTGCAATAAACCATTCAAACTAACGACAAGTCTGTTTATTATTAAACGGTAAAACGGAAAAATAATCTAGTATAGGAGGCTACTAACGAGATTTATCGGTAATTCTATTTTTTCCAGTATAGCCGTTTTCAGCCCCTAATAAAATAGTTTTCTGAGACCAATGTTGTATTTTTTAATACATTTTTTAAGGTATTTTATTTTTATTCGATAATAGAATTTAACTATGTAGGGTTATAATCATGATCTCAACCAAAATCCTTCCTAAGTTAGATGTGCTTATGGGTCGGAATTCTGAACAATAGAGAAATCGGATAAAAATTGTTTAGATAGTTTTCCTTGGTGAAAGAATACTAAGGGACTTATGAAAATTTTTTCCGCTAATTGAAAATATAATTTTAGAAATAGGACAGAAATAATGATGCGTTTTATTCAAGTTAAAAATTTTGGTTTTAGCATAGATGCCGTCATTTGTTGGCAACGCTTAACCGATGAAATTGGCAGTCCCTTAGTGGTAAATTTTCAAGGAGATCAAACCCTGAAGTTTACCGATGAGGAGGCAGAACAACTGCATCAAATTTTAAATAATCTTTCAATGAGCTTAACAACTCGAACCTTAACTCCTCATCGCTTGGAAGTGGCTTAATTGTTGTTCCTACCTGTTCCCTGTTCCCTACTATATCAGTCTTCGTGACTCTTTAAACTGACTCCATTGCGACGTTGATCTCCGGCTCCGAATAATTGTCCGTCCGATGTTCTGACTATAGTATGAACACCCCCGAAAAACATATTTTTTTCCGGCCATAATCTGATCACATCCTGTGGGGATAAATCCAGACCTTTAATCATTTCTGGATCAAATCCTGGTTCTATATCAAAGCGATTATTTTCCCAATGAATCCGAGGATAGTTAACAGCATCTTCTACGGAAATTCCCAAATCAATTAAATTTAAAAGGACTTGTAAAATAGCCGTCCTAATCCGATTTGAACCGCCAGAACCGAGAACAATTTCTGGTTGATGACCGTTTAATACTAAGGTGGGAGACATCATAGAGGAAATTCTAACATTTTCCGGCCATTGATGAAATCCTTGGGGATTTAAGTCTTCTTCTCCTAACATATTATTCACCATAATTCCAGTTCTAGGAATAATATATCCTGAACCTTCTCCATTAGAAGTTGTCACACTGGCTGCATTTCCTTCTTGATCCAAAACACTAATATGGGTGGTACTTCCCCATTTATTAATGGGATGAATCAACTGTTGTTGATAGCTAGATAAGGAAGATAAGAAACTTTCGGCAATATTATCTTGATGTAAATTAGCATCTAACCCATCTTTTCGGGCAGTATTTGTTAACTGCATTACAGTCTTTAAAAGGTTTAAATATTGAGAAGTACCAAACTGAATTTGAGTTAAATTAATATCTGATAATAATTGGAGCGCAAAGGCGATTAACGTGCCTCCCGAACTCGGAGGAGGATTGGTTAATATTGTTTTTCCTCGATAGTTAATCTTTAAAGGGTGACGTTTAATTACTTCATAATTTTTCAGATCCTCTAAAGTTAAATGTCCGCCCTGTTCTTGACAATCTCGAACTAAATGATCAGCAATTTCACCTTGATAAAATTCTCGAATTCCACCGGAGACTAAAGCCTCTAAAGTTTGGGCAAAGTGGGTCATAATTAAGCGATCGCCAACACCAAGAATTTGACCATCAGGCGCGTAAATTTCCCGTCCTTCTGCTGTTGTTAATAGAATCGGTTGTAATAAATTAGAGAAAGTATAAGCTTGAAAAGAATTGATTTCAACGCCCTGTTTTGCCAAATTAATCGCAGGTTCAGCAACAATAGAAAACGGCAAACGTCCCAAGGTTTCATGAACTGCCATCACCCCGGCCCAAACACCAGGAACAGCCATCGAACCCAAACCAATATGAAATTCTTGGATAGTTGTGCCAAAATTAACACCAACCGGATAAAAATCTAACTTTGATGTTGGACGTTTACACCGAGGAGTTTGAGTAAAAAAATCAAATAAAACATTTTGATTTGTGTTAGTATGGGCTAATAAAAATCCGCCTCCTGCTAGGGATGTTAAACCGGGTTCCGTCACACAAGCAGCTAACATACAAGCCACTGCCGCATCAAAAGCATTCCCCCCAGCACGAAACATTGTCAAACCCGCTTCAACCGTTTCTGGATGCCCTGCTGCAATTACTCCATTTGTTTTCTGCATCATGTTTAAATTTCCCAGTTCAGCAAATTTCTAAACCTTTCAGCATACAATGGATCTAGGACGATAAAAATTGTCAATTAATCCCATAGCAGTATTTGGGTGTGGAGCCTTCCTCAACCTCCCAGTCAAACCCTCAGTTCCATAAAACTCTTAACTTAAGAGTTTTTAAGTTTTAGATGAGGAACTTCTTACCCATAAAATAATTCAAGACAACTAAGCACTTTCCCCCTATCCTGTGGCATCAGAACATCTCGATATGATCGATTCCTTGCGTCCCTTGCGATTTATGCGTCAGTATCAGTCAGTCACCCAAGCTCTATTACTAGGACTATTCTCTTGGGGAGCCGTTCTCTTGGGAATTGTCCCCGATTTGTCGGGAACAACAACTTCTGTATTTAACACCGTTGTTCAGGCGCAACAGTCCCCAGAATTTAGCGAAATGGAAATTCGCAGCTATGCTCGTGCGGTTTTAGGGATTGAACCTAGACGTCAAACCGCTTTTAACGAAATTCAAGCGATTATGGGAGCCGGAAAATCTATTCCCGATGTGGTTTGTAATGAAACCCGAACAATTAATCAGTTGGATAAAGCGGTTCGAGACATTGCGGTGAATTACTGCACCCAAGCTAAATCAATTATTGAAACTAACGAGTTAACGATTACTCGTTTCAATGAAATTACCCAACGTCAACAAGCCGACCCCGCTTTGCAAAAACGCATTCAAGCGGAACTCCAGAGTCTACAAAACTGATTAGGGTTTGAAAACAAATAGGAACATACTCCTCTCCCCCAAAAGTTTCAGCTTCTGTTCTATCAAGATTTTGAGTTTATATATTGTGAACCCCCCCCTATGAAAACTATATTTTCCGGTCGTCAATTTCTATCTAAATCTTTAACCGTTGCTATTCTATCCGGCTGTGGTGGCTTTTTAGGATGGAGTCAAACGCCATCGCAACCCTTCCCCCATCTGAGTTTGGGTTCTGCGGCTCAAGCGCAAGAAAGCTTTAATTATAGTGAAGAAAATATTAGGAATTATGCTCGTGCTGCGTTGGCTTTAGAATCCAGACGTCATGAAGTGGTGAATGAAATTAAAAAAATTGTTGGGGATGTTCCCCGGATTATTTGTGACCAACCCACCAGTTTTAGTGCGTTACCCGGAAATGCACCTAAATTGGCCGTGAGTTACTGCGACCAAGCAAAACGCACGGTTGAAGCCAAGGGATTAACGATTTCTCAGTTCAACGAAATGACCCGTCGTCAACAAAATGATCCTCGCTTTAGACAACGAATTCAAGCGGAAATTTTACGACTATTACAATCGGGCGCCAATTAGGTTTCCGGTGACACCACTCAAGAAACTGGGTTTCGGGCTCTATTCCCTGTTCCCTGTTCCCTGTTCCCTGTTCCCTATTTTTGCTATATAAAAGGATATTTCTATGACTGCCAACTTAATTCAAGATTTATCTTCATCAATTGCTAAACTGACTTATCCTGTGTTAATTCAAAAACAGAATGAAGAATATATAGCAACTGTATTAGGTTTGGATTTTAAAGTTAAAGGTTCAAGTAGAAAAGAAGCACTTGAACAATTATTAGAACAGGTTAATATTATGCTCAAACAAGGTGAAATTGTGCAACTGGAAATTTCTCTAGCGGAACCGGAACATCCTTGGATGAAGTTTGCAGGAATGTTTAAAGACGATCCCTATTTTGACGAAATGCTCAAAGATATTGAAGCTTATCGTCGTGAACGAGATGCTGAAACGGAAGAATATTATCGTCAACTTGATTTAGAGGAGACAGTGAAGTGAGTTTATGGATATTAGATACAGATCATATTTCCTTATTTCAACGACAACATCCTGTTGTAACCCAACGAGTAATTACAGTTAGTCCTGAAGAAGTTGCAGTTACTATTGTTACGGTAGAAGAACAGTTTTATGGACGTTTAAACCAAATTAAAAAAGCGAAATCTGCTGATGAGCTTCTATTTGCTTATGCTAGATTAGAAGAAACTTTAAAGTATTATCAAACGATTAATGTGATCAATTTTGATCAGGAAGCTTATCATTGCTATTTTGAGTTATTGCGTCAAAAAATTCGGATTGGTACGCAAGATTTACGCATTGCGGCTCTTGTTATCACCAATAATGGGATTTTAGTCACACGCAATCGACAAGATTTTGAACGAGTTCCTGGGTTAAGGTTTGAAGATTGGAGTATTGAAAATATAGGTGTTTAGAAACTGCGATCGCTTCAGTATAAACTTTTGAAACCGGGTTTTTTTCAGTTTGATTAAAGCGGAAATCGTAACCAACGATTGAGAGTATTAATCGAGCGATCGCACAAAGAAGGCTGAGGTATGCCTTGATTTTGACCCTCCCATTGGTCTATTAATTGCCGTCCTAGAGGTGTTAGGCGAAAACTATCTGTAATCCCCTGGCCATCAACTTCTCGCCGGAGAACCCCCACTTGTATCAGCCAGAGTAACGCATTTTCGGCTGTCCCTTCCGTTAAGGCTGTGGAGGTATAGGCAGAATTGACCCCAGACTGTCCTGCAATTCCATTCAAACTGATACTGCTCAACCGCATGGTTGCAAACAGTTGCAGTTGAAACGGAGAACACCGGATCGCTCGTTCAGCCCGTTTGAAGGTACGTTCAGAATATGGGATGGAAGACTTCTCTGGAGAGTCCAAAACAGTCATAACGCTTGAATAAGATAACTTTCTTTTTGTACTGTATCCCATCTCAAGGATTAACGCTGAAAGAATTGATAGCGAGATAATACCGTTTCACCGTGATCAGGAATCCAGGCCACCCATTCATCCTCACCGAGTTGACACAGGAGCAAGGCTTCATCGTGGCTGTAGGGATTCGGTTGTTGCCAAAGTTGCACCCAAGTTGAGGGTTCAAATTCCGAGGGATACCCGACAATGGGTTGCCATTGGGGTTGAATTTCTGTATCCGCTTGTTTGAGATTAAGTTTCATCGTTCCTTGTCCATTATCAACCGTTAATGCTTAAGTTCTAGCTATCTCGACTGGATAACTTAAATTATTTCTGTATCCAGAGTTACATAATTTCAAGTTTAACAAAAGAAACTGTTGCAGAACTTAACGTTTGAAGCGGGCACATGAGAAAAAAATTGAATCCTAATAAACCCAATCACCTGTAACAGATCCACGATTTTAGGGTATTACTTCAAAAGCATCTCGATCATACAGTCGATAAATATAAAAATCACTATCTAATGTAAATATGCGTTTAATCTTTTGGCTTTCTGCCGTCGCAACGAGAGAAGAATCTGCTAAATCCATAGGAATATCTTGATATTTTTCCATCAAAACCTTCATGCGTTGGCATTCGGTTTCATTAACAGAATGAAGATACAAGGCTTTTCTATTGAGGAATTCCCATAAGATTTTCTGTGCTGACCAACCTCGCAATTCTGATAAGAAATACATAGCTTCAGTAAAACAAGGCCATGTTGTTAAAAGAGAACCTGTCAATTTTCTATAAGTTTCAACACATTGAAGATGGGTTGCTCCCTGGCCCTTATCGATTAGAGCAACTAGAGGCCCTGTGTCAATTAAAATCATGGTCGCTGGAGTCCTTGTTTAGAGAGTTTTGTTGCAATTTGTTCTCCGAAATCTGTTTTCTTAAACTGATGATAAGGTTCAGTTTGACTATCAATAGCACCAATTAAATCTCCTATTTGTTCAGACAAGAGTTTTTCTTCTGATTGCTTTTTTAAGATTTGGGACGCAATCCAATTTTCAGGAGTTAAACCTTGTTCTTTGGCGATTTCTAAGAGAGTTTTGTAAGTTTCTTCAGGTAGAGTAATTGTATAGTTTGACATAAATTTAAAAAAATTGGCGTTTTCTCTCTTTTTTAATTCATCCATTATAATAGCATAAATAAATCCTAAGTTTCAAGTTCATCCAAATTACTCAACGATGAGGTGGTGGATCTATAGTGCTACACATTACAGACAGATAAATTAAATTCAACTCACAGCGAGAAGCTCATTCAGCTTATTTTTTCAGTCTGGGGATGCCATTAATAGATTATAGATTTCTCCCTTGTAAGGTTGCCAAATATAACTAGAACTAAACGGTTCAAAACCTGGCAATATTTCCAAACCATGAGTAAGTTCTTTTGCCAAAACTAATCCAGGAAGAGATAAATTGGGCAAATCTTCTATAAGTTCACTATAAGTTCTAAATTCATCAACTTCAACACCCACCAAAGCATAACGAAACGAAGGAGCAAGCCAGAGAGTTTGATATAATAAAATACCTAACTCTGTCATTTCATAAGCACTTTCAGGACTATCTATTCCCACTTCACTAATATTATTGGGATAAACCCGACACCACCAATTTTGCTCCATGTCTTGAAAAGTGTCTGTGCGACATTGGCATTGGCGACCATTTGAGAGTAACCATTCTATTCCCTCAAAGTGTTGAGCAAATTGATTGACATTGTTTTGATCAGAGCCACACTCTGCCGATAAACTGAATATCCACACCATTGTTATAGACTCCTATAATAGATATTGCAAGAGAAACGGACATTCCTTTTTTAATTTTAATTAAATAAACCTTAACTAGCACAATTTTCTTAAGGGTTAAATGCTACAATAACTGTTGACTCTAAACACCCACTGTTAGCATCAAAATAAAAAACCTATATTGGGTAGAAAAAATAAAATGATTATTAGTGCCAGCAGACGTACAGATATTCCAGCATTTTACCATAAATGGTTTATGAATCGCATTCGAGCAGGTTACTGCGTCGTGCCAAATCCGTTTAATCGTAATCAACTTTCCCGCATTGATTTGACTCCAAAAGATGTGGAAATTATCGTTTTCTGGACGCGCAATCCTAAACCTTTATTATCATCATTATCTGAGTTAGATCGACTCGGATATAAATATTATTTCCAATTTACAGTGATGAATAATCCCAGCTTTATAGATACTAATAAGCTACCTTTGTCATCCTCTATTGAAACATTTCAGAAATTAGCTGAATCCATCGGTTATGAAAAAGTTATTTGGCGATACGATCCGATTGTTTTTAGCCACTATACTGATATAGATTTTCATCTTCAGCAATACGCTGATATTGCTCATCAATTATCGGGTTATACTAGCCGATGTGTAATTAGTTTTATGGATCGGTATGCCAAAAATAATCCTCGCCTCAAAAAGATTGAAAAAGAACAAAATATTAAAATTTATAGCTTTGAAGATATCCCAGAAGTTTCTAGCGTTTTTTTGCCCTCTATTGCCAAAATTGCCCATCAATATAATATGCAGCTTTTTAGCTGTGCTGAATCTTTGGATTTGGACTCTTATGGTATTAAACATGGTAAGTGCATAGACGATGATTATATTAATCAAGTTTTTCAAATAGAAGTCAATCATAAAAAAGATTCTAGTCAACGAGAAGCTTGTGGTTGTGTCAAAAGCAAAGATATCGGAATGTATGATAGTTGTTTATTTGGGTGTCAATATTGCTATGCAACTACCAGTTTTGATAAAGCCAGGGAAAATCACCGACAACATAATCCTGATTCACCTTCTTTGATTGGATGGTATGAGACTCAAAATCACCAAAAAGGGAATCAATTAAGACTATTTTAAAAAGGGATAAATTTCATAGATTAACATAAAACAGCTTTTGAGTTCTATGAATCTTATCAAGTTTAAATTTATCTAATTTAAACCTCCATGTTTCTTGATATAAATCTTCTGATGATAATTGTATTTCTTCTGTATAGCATCCATTTTGATACCAAAAGTTAAAAAACTGTTGAATTCTATTTTCTAAATCTGTAGGACTAACACAAAGGAAATAATTCATGCCTGACTGACTTTCCCTAATAGTATTAGCTAAGTTATTGATTTCAAATCCTGTAATATCTAATATATTTGAAAAAATATGTAACTTGATGTTCTGAGTTGATGTTGAAAAGTCATTTTTATTTAAGGATTCAAGCTGTTTATTAATTAATTTAATATCTATATTCTGGGAATCCAAACGCAAATGATTTATATGTAAAATTCCACGGCTTAAAGCTATTTCGGAAGGTTCAATTAATGTAATTCTATCTATTATTATACTCGGAAAATTATTCTGTATTAAATAATCAAGAAAGCAGGTTGTTCCTAATGCTTGTCCACACCCATAATCAATTATCTCTATATTTAGATTTATTTGGAATTGAGTTAAATTACTAAAGAATCTTTCTAATAAATATAATAATTTATAATAATGAGAGCCACCATAAAAGGCAAAATAAGCCAAAAGAGTATTTTCCTCAGATAAAATATTTAAACCATGTGCTAGTTTACTCCAATGGTATCCCCAATTATTGCGTGGTATTTGATAACGAAAAGTCTCAACATTATACTTATATATTGACCAAAAATCTTGTGGTATAGAAGCTAAATTTTGTGCATATAAGGTATTTTTTTCTGTTAAAATTTCTATTTTTTTGTGAATTTTTTTCCGTGGGTCTTTGATTTTTGTTAAGAGAGAACTATTTTGGGGTTCACTGGTTATTTTTGACTGAGTTTTCTTGTCAATTAATTGTAAAAGATTTCTCTCTTGATTTTGAAGGTTATCAATGACATTTTGCAGATTCTCTCGCTGGGTATTTAGAGATTTAATCTCTTCTTTAAGACTATTAACCTCTCCAATAATTAAATTATATTCTAATTCAATAGTTAGTTTTAATTGAGTTTTTATATCAATTACTTTTACCAGTTTTATCTTTTGATTTTTCAGGTTTAAAATCTGATTTTCAAGGCTTTTTAAGGTTTCGGTTTGGCTATTGAGCTTTTTAAGTTCTCCTTCAGATTTTTTGCTTAAAACAAACGCACTACTAAGGGTACTAATTGTTGCTATACCACCTATGGCAGCACTTTTAGTAATATTTTTCTCTACTACTATACCTAAACCAAAAGCAATACTAAAACTCAATGTTCCTAATAAAAATAAATTTTTCATAACTTGATTCTCCGTCATTTTACAATTACAATGAATTTATTTAAAGTAAAAATAAAAAAATCGATAAAAGAAAATCTTTTAGCATTTCGCATTTTCTTTCGCTTCTTCTTGTTCTAATAAGCTGATTAATTTCTGAGCCGCATCACCATAATCATAAGGCGACCAAAGACGATAAACCACGTCATTATCTAAGGATTTTAAACCTTCTTCTTTCGCTAATTCGGTCGTTAAAAACTGCATCATTTCAACCTTCTCAGCACGGGATAATGGCCGCAGTTGTGCCAATAATTCAGGATTTGACATAAAACCTCCTTGAATTCATTTTTCTATCTTACCACTACTCCAAAGATTTTACCTAACCCTCGCGGAACTCAAAATCTATGTAAGAAACCGGGTTTCTGGGACAATTTTTGCGGCTTACCCAAGATTAAATTAAGAAACCCGGTTTCTGTTCTGGGGATAAACACCCCATCCCAATATTCCCACTTTCTCACCCCAAGACCCGCACCTAATTCAAACTATTATGAATTGCCTACAAAGGACTATTTTAGAAGCTTGATGCTATAACTAATTTCTATCAATAACTTTAATGGCTCGATTTACATTCCCAAAAAAGTCCAGGCCCAACCGTCAAAATCTGCTCAGTTGGCATGAACAATTCCCAATAAGCCAGTCCAGAATCATCTGGCAAATCTGGCTGTAAAATGAGTTGGTAATCATCCTCAAAAATGAGAGTGAGACTAATATTATGAGCAGAAATCACAAAATCAATCAATTCTTTATTTTCTAATTGCTGCAAAAATTTTTTAACAGTATCTATTTCTGAATCATCTATTTCACCATCTATATCTACGGGCAAAGAAGAAGTTAAGATGCGATCATCTTGCTTGAACACCCAAGGTGTTGCCCTTGTGCCAAATTGCCAACTACCTTTGCGTAGATGTGCTAATTTGGGGTGAGTATAAGCAGACATCTCACCGAAATCTAGCCGTAATTCATCCCCATAACTAAATATAACCTGATGACAAATTTCTCCGATCATCGGTTTAGTAATCACTGAAATAATTTGCTCGATATCTGGCTTTTGATTAGCAATAGATGTTTGAGTAGCCATTTTAAGATCCTCTAAAAATTCTTTTGCTTTCTGGCGGAGTTCTTGATAATTAAAATCCCCTCTACGGTTTAAAGTTCCACCCTAACCATTTTTCTTTTCTTCCTCAAGGAATAAACCAAAAGCAATCCTTAATTCGCCTGCCATTCTAAATTCTTTAGCGATCGCATCAACCTGTTTTAGATCGCGTTTTCTGCCCATAAAATTTCTTCAAAGCTAATTAATACACCTCATCATGGCTGCCAATATCTACAAACACAGCTTTTTCATCTTCAGTAAAATAGAACAATACTCTCTCCTCATAATCTACACTAAAACTCCAAAATTCCTTAAGCTTGCCCGATAGTTTGTGAGTTTTCAAACTCGGATCGTAAGGATCTACAGTGAACTGTTCTAATTTTTGCCAAAACTTTTCCTCTAAATCGGTATTGCCTTTTATCCGCTTTTTAAAGGCACGTTTAAACGAAGAACTGAAACTGATTTCCATGATTATTCCTCTATCAGTTGTCTCAGTTCATTAATATTTGAGGAAAACTTCAATTCCCCCTTTTGCTGTTCTACCTGCGCTAACTTAAAGTTATTATAGATCTCCTCACGGCGTTCTTCACGGATGTATTGGTTTAACAATATTTGAATTTCCTGTTTTTCATCCGTAGAAAGACTTTTGATTACCTCGACTACATCATTAAACGTCATCATTTACTAACCCTCACGGTACTGATCTACTTTTAATCATGCCCTATATCTTCATTAACTGGAATGGTAATGCTTGCCATCGTCCTAATTCATCCTTTTTTCTTCAGATTGTCTAAAATGTCTTAAAATAACTAAAGACAATCAACGTCAAGTTAAGTCTAATTGAGGAGGACGAAATACAATGCCTTTAGCAGTTGGGACAGATGCCCCTAACTTTACCGTCAAAGACACCAATGGAAATACCGTGTCTTTGTCTGACTTTGCAGGCAAAACCGTTGTCATGTATTTCTACCCTAAAGATGATACCCCCGGTTGCACCAAACAAGCTGGTAGTTTCCGCGATAACTATACAACTTATCAAGGAAAAGATATTGTTGTGTTAGGGGTCAGCACCGATGATGAAGCCTCCCACCAACAATTTACTGAGAAATATAATTTACCCTTCCCTTTATTAGCCGATACTGACAAAGTGATTACCACAGCCTATGATGTAGATGGTGGTGGCTATGCTAAACGGGTGACTTATGTAATTGATGGCAACGGTAAAATTATTCACGTTGATACAGCCGTCAATACTGCAAACCATGCCCAAGATATTTTAGCAGTTCTGGGCGCTTAATTGTAATCAAAATTATCCGTATTTCTGAACCTGCCGCCCGTAGAATTTTCTGGGGCGGTTTTTTACTGATTTTAACCCTTTATTCATTTCTATTAAGAGCGAGTTGTAAACATGGTGACATATCTCGGCCCAAAAGACATTCTGATTGATCAACCTGCTGTTTTAGTCGGCACTTATAACCCCCAACAATGCCAAACTGTTTCTATTATGGCAGAAGATAAATATCCTCTGACCGTCGATTTTAATCCTCAAGCTGGTATTTGGTCAGTCAGTCTGGAAAATGGATTTAATACGGCTGGAAAACGGTGGTTAAGACTGCAAGGAAAAGATTATCAAAATAATAGTATTGGGGATCAAGTGATTGATTGTATGGTCAATCAAGAAGGGATTAATACCCGATTTAATTATACCATTATTCCTCAACAAGATACAGTTTTAAAAGTTAAACCGATTGATTCTTCGCAATTAAATGAACAACAAAAACAATCCCTAAAACGGGGAGAGTGTTTAGTTGTAGATACCATAGAATTAGTCAATGATCATCTTAAACTCGAACTGAATAAACCCTTACCCAATTTAGGAAAATTTGTTTATGTTTATCAACCCCATGTTGTGGCTGCAAAAGGAGCAAAACTATTATGGTTTAATCAAAATCAACTCCCTGATCATATTCCAGGGAGTCAACTCTTGTGGGTAACACAAACAACCCCTCTCAAATTAAAACCCGATGATTTATCTCAATTAGCATCGAATCAATATATTGAAATGCCTCAAGGAAGCACTTATACAGTGCTAGGATATGCCTGTATTGCCGATCATTTTCGCGTCACACTCAATCAAGAATTTCCGGGTTTTGGGAAATCAGGATATCTCTATCGGTATCATGTTGAACTATTAGAAAAAGGTGAAGAAATTGCTTTTGATAATAATGCAATTAATTGTACTATTATTAATACAACACCCTTAAAAAAACGTCCTGTTGATTCGGCTTACCTAGATTCCTCGGAAAAAATTACCCTTCCGGCGGGAATGGTTTATGGGGTACAAAGTTATACCTCAGAAGCAGGTCATATTAAAGTCGCTTTCACCGAAAATTTTCCCAATTTTGGGAATACCGGATATTTGTATCCTGATTTTATTTTACTAAATCGGGGTAATACTTCTTTAACCTCTAATAAAACCTTAACTTATCAGGGGCCATCAGAAGTTTTAGTTAATACGTCTGTGGTTTTAAAAGGAACTTTTGATCCCAAAACCACCGCCGAAATTACCCTTTTTGCTGAAGATCGTTATGCCTTTGATATCAGTTTAGATTGGCAAGAAAGTACCTGGAATTGTCAATTAAACAAAGGATTTAGTGATGCGGGATATCGTTGGTTACGATTAAAAGCTATTGACTCGCAAGGGAATGTTACCGCCAGTCAAGTGATTAATATTACGGTCAGTGAAAATGCCATGACCGTTGGAGAATCCTTAACCTTAGAAATCCTTGAAGATACCTTATTTAAAGTTGTTCCCTTTGATTCGGCTTCCTTAAATCAACGGCAAAAAATAGCGGTAAAAGCGGGTCAAACCTTCAACGTCATCAAATATGGTTTAGTCGATGGTCATTTGAAAGTTGTCTTAGAAAATACGATTCCACCTATTGGCAACTTTGGTTATCTGTATACCGATTATGTGAGGTTAAAAAAAGGATCAGAAGTGTTTCGCTTTGATATTGATGAAGTTCCCGATACCGATGTTACAGCCCAAATGTTGGTAATGGAAACAACAAAAATTAAAGCAAAACCCGTTGATTCTTCTAATTTAGATCCTCAACAATTTGAACAATTGTTATTAGGACAAACCTTTGCTATTAAAGGTTATGCCTCAATTAAAGGGCATTTTCGAGTTACTTTAGCCCAATCTATTCCCGGTTTTGGCACAGTGGGTTATGTGTATTGGCAACACGTTAAATTAATTCGAGATGGTCAAGAAATCGGTTATGATCCTGATGCAATTACCCTGACCGTTTTAGAAAAAACGGTCTTGAAAAAACAACCGATTGATTCTAGCAAATTGTCAGACTCTGACCGCACAACGTTACCCTTGGGACGGGTTTATGGCGTGAAAAGTTATGGCTTAGAAAATAACCATATTAAGGTTTCTCTCTTGGAAGAATTGCCTAATTTTGGCAATACAGGTTATATTTTCCCCCAGTATATTACCTTCAAACGGGGAGGACGAACATTTAACCCCTTACCCCCTCAATTAGAGTTAAATGTACCTTATTTTTCTCAACGAGATAATCCGCGTTTTTATTGGTCTACTTGTAACGTTACTTCGATTGCAATGGTGATGTATTATTACGGTGTGCGACCGAAATACGGACAATTAGAAGATGAATTATTGCAATGGTGCTTTAATTATGCGGGAACAGGTTCTCAAACCGATCATAATGTATTATCTGCTTTAATTCGCGCTTATGGATTTAAAAGTAGTTTTAGTACCACTCGGTATTGGTCTGAATTGAAAAACGAATTAATTAATCGTCGTCCGGTTGTGATTGGTGTAGATACGACTCCATCGGGTCATATTATCACAGTTATTGGCTATAATAATCAGGGATATATTGTTAATGATCCTTGGGGAGATGCCTATACAGGATATTCTAATACTGAGGGTCGGCGGATTATTTATTCCTCTGGTTATATGAATCAAGTTGCAGGGCCAGATGGTTCAGTTTGGGCACATTTTATTGAACCTTAATTAACTGTAGGGGCGGGTTCTGTATTAATTTAGAATACCTACAAATAACCTCTATTAACCCGCCCCACTGTATTAATTTAGAATACCCACAAATAACCTCTATTAACCCGCCCAACCCTACCCTAAAAATTTAATATAAATCTTCAATTGTAGGGGCGGGTTCTGTATTAATTTAGAATACTCACAAATAACCTCTATTAACCCGCCCCACTGTATTAATTTATAATACCCAAAAATAACCTCTATCAACCCGCCCCACCCCAGAATTGAAATTCAATTAAAAAAGAAAGAGGGCGGGTTTTGGTAGATTGTTTGTGGGGATCAAAGATTAATTTAGAACCCGCCCCTACAGTTGTTTAATTTTTAGGACAAAAAGAGTTTATAAGCGGGGTTTTTATTCTCATCCCAATATCGATAACCCAAGCTTTCTAAAAAGGCTTGCCATTCTGCCATTTCTTCAGGAGGAACTTGCATTCCTACCACAATTCTACCATAATCTGCCCCATTATTTCGATAGTGAAATAAACTAATATTCCAGTTGGGACTCATCGAACAAACGAACTTCATTAACGCCCCTGGACGTTCAGGAAATTCAAAGCGATAGAGTAATTCATGATGGGCTAAAGCCGACCGTCCCCCGACCATGTGCCGCAGGTGTAATTTAGTGAGTTCATCATCAGTTAAATCAATAGTTTTAAATCCATTTTCCTCAAAATTCCCGATCATTTTTGCCGCATCTGCTCTATTTTTAATCTGCATTCCGACAAAAATATGAGCTTCTTTTTTATCCGCAATACGATAGTTAAATTCCGTTAAATTGCGTTTACCAATACATTCACAAAACTTGCGTAAACTCCCCGGTTCTTCTGGAATTGTAACGGCAAAAATAGCCTCTCGACGTTCTCCAAATTCCGCGCGTTCTGCTACAAACCGCAACCGATCAAAATTCATATTAGCCCCACAAGCAACAGCAATTAATGTTTCTGCTTGAATTTGTTCTCTTTCGACATAAGCTTTTGCTCCGGCTATTGCTAACGCTCCGGCTGGCTCTAAAATAGAACGGGTATCTTCAAAAACATCTTTAATAGCGGCACAAGTATCATCCGTATCTACTAATATAATTTCATCTACATATTCTTGACATAAACGGAAGGTTTCTTCCCCGACTTCTCGCACGGCTACACCATCCGCAAATAAACCCACTTGTGATAATTTAATTCGATGTCCGGCTTTAAGAGATTGAGACATCGCATCCGCATCAACGGGTTCAACTCCAATAATTTTAATTTCAGGACGTAATCGTTTAATATAAGCCGCAATTCCTGAGATTAATCCCCCTCCACCAATAGCAACAAAAATAGCATGAATCGGTTGTTGATATTGCCGTAAAATTTCCATCCCAATTGTACCTTGTCCCGCAATGACATAGGGATCATCAAAAGGGTGAATAAAAGTTAATCCTTTTTCGGTTTCTAATTGACGAGCATAGGCACAAGCTTCATCAAAAGTATCCCCATATAATACGACTTCACCCCCTCTTGCTTTGACAGCATTTATTTTAACTTGAGGGGTAGTTACAGGCATGACAATAATCGCTTTTGTGCCTAATTTAGATGCACCCAAAGCAACTCCTTGGGCATGATTTCCCGCCGATGCTGCTATCACTCCCTGCTTTAATAAATCGGGGGAGAGACAAGCCATTTTGTTATAAGCACCCCGCAATTTGAAGGAAAAGACAGACTGCATATCTTCTCGCTTCAAAAGTAGTTTATTATTCAGACGGGCTGAGAGATTAGGAGCGTATTCTAGGGGTGTTTCTTGGGCAACATCATAAACACGGGCGGTGAGAATTTGTACTAAGTAGTCGCAAAGCATGGAGTTCAAACCGACGCAAGGGGTGACACCTGATGATTTTACAGGATTGAGGTCACTATTTTTTATTTTAAGAAAAATGGGCGATAATTCTTGCCTCTTCAAGGGAAAAATTCGACATAATACAGAAAGAACAATATTCTGTCATTCTCCTAAAATTCCATGAACCTTGTTGATTATCTCCGCATTAGTTTGATTGATCGTTGTAACTTCCAATGTCAATATTGTATGCCAGAAGGAGCAGAAATTGATTATATCCTGCAACAGAATTTGTTGACTCTGGATGAACTATTAACCCTGTTGCGAGAGGTATTTATCCCCGTTGGGTTTACTCGATTTCGATTAACCGGAGGTGAACCTTTATTGCGTCCTGGTGTGGTAGAATTAGTTAAACAAATTAACGCCTTTCCTGAAACAAAAGATGTGGCGATGACAACCAATGGCTTTTTATTAGCAGGAATGGCAGAGGATTTATATCAGGCTGGACTACGACGGATTAATATTAGTTTAGATTCCCTTGATCCTGATATTTTTGATCAAATTATTGGCAACCGAGGACGCAGCCGTTGGCAACAGGTTTGGGCGGGAATACAAGCAGCTTATCAAGTCGGTTTTAACCCCCTAAAATTAAATGTTGTGGTAATTCCTGGGGTGAATGATCATGAAGTATTAGACTTAGCAAAATTAACAATAGAGCGACAATGGCACGTTAGATTTATTGAATTTATGCCCATTGGCAATAACGATTTATTTGCCGATCGCGGTTGGATTTCTTCAGAAGAATTAAGACAACAAATTCGAGAACAATGGGGTTTAGAAACCTCTCAGGTGACAGGAAATGGCCCTGCGGATGTGTTTCAAATACCGGGAGCAAAAGGAACATTAGGATTTATTAGTCAGATGTCAGAATGTTTTTGCGATCGCTGTAACCGGATGAGATTCTCCGCCGACGGTTGGTTACGACCTTGTTTATTAAATGAAACCGGACAAATTGACTTAAAAACTCCTCTGCGTCAAGGTGCGACGTTTGAGGAGTTAAGAGAACAGGTAAGTAACCTATTAGGAATTAAACCCGATATAAATTTTAAACAACGAGACTCTGGTACAACCGGAAATTATGCCCGCACCATGTCCCAAATCGGAGGATAGCAACCTGATTGATTTTGGATTTAGGGTTTAATAATAATTAGGTGGGGTACGTTATTTTTAGTCGATAACGCCCCACGAAAAATAGAACGGTGAGGAACTCTTAGGCTTGACGTGAATAATATTCAACCACTAACAGTTCGTTAATTTGTAAAGCCACCCATTCCCGTTCAATGACGCTATTTACCTTTGCAGTCAGTTGTGCTTTATCTAACTCCAGATGGCTAGGAACGTTGGCTAAACCGGGATATTGTAAATTGGCTTTTACCAGTTCACGGGATTTTTCAGTATTTCTGATCCCAATTAATTCGCCCGGTCTGCATTGATAACTCGGAATATTGACGCGATGACCATTAACGGTAACGTGACCATGACTGACCAACTGACGAGCCGATGGAATAGTAGGGGCCATTCCTAAACGGAAAATGGTATTATCCAAACGCATTTCCAGCAGTTGCAGCAACACTTGTCCAGTGGAACCGGAAGCGCGGCGAGCTTTACGGACATAACGTAACAGTTGACGCTCAGAAACACCGTAGTTATAGCGCAGTTTTTGTTTTTCTTCTAACCGGATCGCATATTCAGAACGCTTGCGACGAGCTTGACCATGTTGTCCAGGGGGATAGGCCTTTCTGGGGGTCTTCCGGGTTAATCCGGGTAAATCGCCCAAACGACGAACGATTCTCAGACGGGGGCCTCTATATCGAGCCATCTAACTTCTTCTCCGCATAAAATTTTTTGCACCAATCTTTTATTATAGTATGTATCCAATCAATATTTGATAGCTCGCCTTGCGCTTCTAGTACAGACTCGTCACCAGAAGCAAATCGCTCGTCCTAATACCAGTACCTCCTCAAATTTTGGGAGATGTCTCATGATCTATAGCAGTCCTAAATAGGTTGTAATATTTTATCGTAGGGGTGATGTCCCTCCAAACCCAGACATAAAGAGGGTTTGGAGGGACATCACCCCTACAGAATTTTTTCACAAATCATTTAGGATTGCTATAGTTTTTGAGTAATACTCAAACATGATCAGAAACAGTTTCCCCATATAAATACTGATCAATTTTCTCAGACCAATCTGGATTGCCTTGTAGCTGTAAAGATTGAGCGGTTTCAAGAAATGTTTTTGGGCGTTGTTCTTGAGGTAATATAGTTTCAACAATAATTCTCACCCTTGTACCTATATCCAGGTTTAAGGGAGATTCCAGTTGCAGGGATTTACCATCAAATATGGCATTAATTTCTTGAATCATAATAATTAAAATGCTCTCCAACCAGTTTTGTAATGATTTAGATTAATCCCATAATAGCATTTTTTAGAGACGCATATCGCGGGTTTCGGGTAACACAACAACCCGATGCTGAAACCGGGTTTCTTGATCAAGTCTCGGTTAGGATGCAGAAATCTTTAGTCCAACTTGTTCTTTCCCACTTTAAATATAGGCGTGACAGCCAAGCATTTGTTCGTGAAAGGTGACAATTGATACGGCAAAATCTGATAGTGAGTATTGAGCCATGCGTGTTGAAAGGTTGCTATAATCCTTCCCAGTTTGACGTTGAAGAATGCTCAGATGGTCTGTATCTAATAAATATTTCATAGCTCGTCTTCGCATTCAATTACAGACTCATCACCTTGACGAATTGCTCGTCCTAATACCAGTACCTCCTCAAAGGCTGGTTCATCTTTGAAAGACCCTGTAATTTGTTGTAGCCAATTTGTCGGTTGAGGATTTGCCACTTGTTTCTGCAATTCGGTAATTGCTGCTTCTACTGCTGCGATGCGTTCTTCTAAAGAGGTGTTGATTGCCATTTTAATTTCTCCTAATTTGACCATTCAATTTTCAAGAGACCAATCTGGATTGCCTTGTAACTGTAAAGATTGAGCGGTTTCAAGAAATGTTTTCGGGCGTTGTTCTTGAGGTAATATTGTTTCAACAATAACTTTTACCCTTGTACCTATATCCAGGTTTAAGGGAGATTCCAGTTGCAGGGATTTACCATCAAATATGGCATTAATTTCTTGAATCATAATAATTAAAATGCTCTCCAACCAGTTTTGTAATGATTTAGATTAATCCCATAATAGCATTTTTTAGAGAAGCATATCGCGGGTTTCGGGTAACACAACAACCCAATGCCGAAACCGGGTTTCTTGATCAAGTCTCGGTTAGGATGCAGAAACTAACGCAGAAACCCGATTTCTGGGTTAATTTTAAAGACAGGTAGCAAGAGCTTGTTGCAGGGGTTCTGATAACTCAATGGCCATGAAATAACGACTGGGGTATAGGTAGTCTTCTCCAGATTCATCAATGACGCGAATCATTTGATGATTGTTAGCTTTAGGATCGGGTAAAACTTGATAAATTTTGCGAATTTCTAAGGAAGCTGAATAATCTGTGTTATTGATGCAAACGACAAATTCCATATAGTTTACTCCAAAATATATTTGATCTTGAATTCTTTTTGACCGATTCCCTGGGCTTCATACCAGTGAATTTCTGCTTCACACATTGTCCCATCTTCGAGTTGAATAGTGGCGATACCTTTTAGCTTGCGCCAGCGTCCAGAGCCATAGTTTTTTTGCAATCGGTCGAGTTCTCGAATTGAGCGATTAACAGCAATGATTTCAATGTGATGAATTTCTCCTAAAATCTCAAATATAATTTTGGAGGGTTGGGATGTGCGAAACTGCCATCTCCGATGCTGTTGTCTCGTGATCTTTTAAGACTGAAAGCCGAGGAGTTGACAGACAACCTGTCTCGTGGTTAGATTGCAGGGCTGAATGTACAGAGCGATCGCGTGAATGTTGCGGTGGCGACTGTTACAATAGATTTTCTTTGGTATAAAACTATTACAAGTAAGATATGGCAGGAAAACAGATCCCCGATAGTGCTATCGAGCTAGTTGCTAAACACATCAATACCAGAAGTAATAAAGATCATGGTATTCCTGTGATTGGACATGAAGGGAATATACAAACGCCTCAAATCTTTGAAATTATTCAGTTTGACAAAATTGATGATAGCGATAGGAGGTTCTATGCGATAGATGGTAGCTACAACAGTGAGCAGTTTTATAATGGTCTAGCTATAGCAATTTATGCTGCTGGTTACATTTGCTTTCATCGAGGTAAGCAAATTAGGATGAATTCATCAGATGATCCTGTTGTATTAGGACAGGCATATTATCCCCAAAACATTTTAATCACCAATGAAAATCACTTAAATGCTATTTATGATGAATTTCTAAATTTAGATCCAGTAAAATATTTATTAAACTTTCTCAACGACTCACCAGAAAACATTTTTCCATACAAAAAAGAACAAATTTGTAAGAATTTATCAACTCTGCTGGGATTTTGTCAGGAAGTCCTAGAGATTGCACTGATTTTAGAGGTAATTAATCGCCCAGAAACAAAAGCTGGTGATTTTATTTTAAGAGATGGTACATTACGTCCTCTCCAAATAAAGCCGCAATACTTAGTAAACTTGGGAGAGTATGCTCATAAAAAACAGATAAAGATAGTCTCTGTGACTAAACAATCTCCACTTAAAATGGAACTGGCTTATACATTCAGACAAATTGATCATTATCTGCAAGATCAGCTTAAGCATGAGTATCCTTTTGTAGAAACAGACTTAAAACGCCAAAAACTCTGCTGCTGGTTTGAAATTCCAGATGTTGTTCTTAAAGCAGCATATGGTGATATGTTTATTAAAAAATCAATTAGTGGAGGAAGAGGATTTGGGCTATTTATGGCAGCTAGATTAGATTATGTAGAAAAGCTCCAAAACTATGACTGGCTTATAGCTGATGTGAATATTTTTGATGCCATGCCACAAATCCGAGCAGGCTCGTATGAAAGAGATAGGGAAGAACTTGAGTTAATATTTAAGGAGCTAACTCGGCTTACACAAGAACACTATATTCTTGGCTATCCCTACCCATTATGTGAAGTACATAATTTCATATCCTTGAAAAGAAATTTTAAAGATGAGATAATTGCTCGCCTTAAATACTCTCTTTATAAGGATCAAAGAATGGATAACGTCGATATTGAAAATTTATTTTTAGACACACACGACAGATTTTAGGCGCGAACACTATGAGAAAAGCAGATTTTGGCGTTTTATATGGGCAGAAAACCACTGAAGATGCCCTATTGATATACTCCTCCTATGAGGATGCTAAAGCTAGTCCACAAACTGGTGACTTTATTGTTCTGACGCCCAAAGATGAAGGAAATACCAAGTATCTTGCTAGGGTCGAAGCAGAAATTTATGATGAAGATCCTATCTTTAAGTCGCAGGAAAAAACATTAGTAGCAGTACATTATGCTCGAATTGCAGAAAGAGAACTTTCTGAGCGAGACAAACAGAAAATGTTCAGTTACACCTACAAAGTTCGGATTTTAGGAACATTTACAGATAGCGGCTCTACCATTGCTTTCACAACGGCTGTTAGGAAATTGCCCACAGTTTCTTATATTGCAAGACATCTAAACAAACGCGAAATAGAGTCAATTCTCAATAAAACCAATGAAAATGGTGCTGAAATTGGATATCTTTGTGTAGGAGAAACTATTTTTAAGGACAAGGGGCCTATTCTTTTCCAAATTGATAAATTGCGTAACAAACGCACGATGGTATTTGCTCAATCAGGTTTTGGAAAAACTAATCTTGTTAAGGTACTGCTTTACCATATGACTCGTGATAATTCCTATGGAAAGTTGATTTTTGATTTGAACGGCGAGTATTTTTTGCGTGGCACAGCTACCTATGGATTAGGAGATATCAATGAAAGTTCAATCCGCGATAATGTTGTCGTGTATACCGACAAAAAGTTACCAGAAACTTATAAAGAACAGAATCGATTTATTTCCGGTGGCAAAGTTACGCTCAATATGCACAGGCACTTAGCAGTAGGGGATATATTGAATTTTGGTGGTGGTTTTTCTGAAGTAATGAAAGCCTTTCTTCTATACCTTGATGAAGATGGTGTATCTAACTTTATTGAAAATATTGATGACTATGTTCACACTCCAAGCAATCTTTATCGAGACTTTTCTGATTTCTTTGGTGAGCAAAAAAAAGATAGAAATGGCAACATTAAAGAAGATGTTTCTGCCCGAAAAACAATTATGGCGATACGAAAAAGGATTCGTCATTTAATTGATGAAGGTAATTTACATTCTGGTAAATCTAATCTTATAGAAGATGTATTCACATATTTAAAGCAAGGAAAGACTGTCATCATTGACCTATCGCTAAAAGATAACATGGATGCCAGTATTATTTCTACTATTCTGGTTCGCAAATTGTTTGAAAGTAACAAAGAAAAATTTACATCAGATGAACCAGAAGAAGTTGTCAATGCCGTTATATTTGTAGAAGAAGCCCAAAATGTTTTATCTCAGGAATTTGTTAAGAGTAATGCCAATCCATTTGTTAGAGTTGCCAAAGAAGGACGCAAATTTGGGTTGGGATTAGTCGCTGTAACACAACGTCCATCTGCTATCTCTGATGAAATTAGAACCCAAGCCGAAAATTTCTTTGCTTTTCATATGGGAAATTCTGACGATATTAAGGCACTGGTAAAGTCTAATATCAATTATGATGGGGTGATATCAAACTTTATTCAGCGTGAGACAATTGCGGGTAATCTCTATATGGTTTCATCTGATCAAGCTTTCGCCCTTCCTGTACGAGTAACGGAATTTGAAAAGCTCGTAGAATCAAAAGTTTATAAAGAATCTAAATTTAATTAATGGAAAATAATGATTTTTGTACAATTGATCAGAAACTCCTGATTAAAGAACAGATTATCCAAAACCTAGAAGATTATGGAGTTTTTTGGGATCGAGACAATCAAAAAATCATTGTAAATGACCCCAATGATTTTAGAGAAGTCCAAAGAAAACTCTCTGAACAAACCAACTTAAAGGGTAAAGAATATAAAGAAAAAGTTCAGAAGTATTTAGCAGAACCTTCAGATATTAATATATCTAAAATAGATCCATATCTTGTTCTTGTTGAACCCATAGCAGAACATCAAAGATTATGGGCGTATGCTATATCTCACTGGTCGATACCCGTTACAAATGGTTATGGTCGGCGGATTAGATATTTTGTTTTTGATAGCCAAAATCATAAATTGATCGGGATTATTGGACTTTGTGACCCTGTAATTGGTCTAGGAGTACGAGATGAAAATTCTATTAATTGGACAAAAAATCAGAAATTGAAACGACTTTATAATTGCATGACAGCCTATATTTTAGGAGCTATTCCTCCATACAATCGAGTGCTTGCCTCAAAATTAGTTGCTCTTGCTGTAATGTTTCCAACAGTTCGTCAAGACTTTTATAGAAAATATAAGAATAAATCTTCTCTTATTACAGGAGAAAACAAAAAATCTGATCTTATTTATATTGATACTTTAGGAGCCTTTGGGAAATCAGCAATCTATAATCGTTTGATTAACTGGGAATTTGTTGATTATACTAAAGGTCAAAGTCATCTTCATATAACAGCAAATGGAAGTTGGGAACTAATTAAGCAAGTTGTACCACCAGATATTTTTGAAACATACAAATTTGGAAAGGGGCCAAATTGGAAAATGCGTATATTAAAAAGGGGACTAAGAGAACTTGGGTTATCAACAGATATGTTAAGCATTGGTTGGCAGAGAGCATACTATCGTTGTCCATTAGCAGAAAACTGGAATGAATATTTATTAGGAGAGACAGATTCTGTTGTCTGGCGAAAATTTACACAAAAAGACTTAGTAACTTATTGGCATCAAAGATGGGTTAATCCCAGAATGGATGTACTACAAGGTAAACTAGATGAGGAGTAACCCTAATCTTTATAGTGTACCGCACCCCTTCACACCAAAACCTTATATGTGGGATCAGCCAGAATTCGCTCATCAAACTCCATATTTTCCCATTAAAGATAGGAGAAATGACGCAATCGCGCAGCCTCGTGTAGCACATATCGCCTCACGTCATCGAGGGATCTTCGCCAGAATCCATATCCTCAAATCCTAACCAGAAAAGCAAAGCCTCTTCGACTTGTGCTAACTGCTCTGAGTTTAATTCGCCCAGTTTCCTTAGTAGCTTCGCGTGAGGAATTGTGATGATATTCTGAACATCGAACACTCCGGGCTTCAGGAATCTGGCTTTGACATCTACCTCAAAGCGTGAACCTCTTGGGCTTGTAGTATGAGGTATTAGAGTCGCTAACGCTCGATCCTGGTTGAGAGCCCGGATACTAACCACTAAGCATGGTCTAACTTTTGCCACATAGCCCAGATCGACAAGCCAAACTTCGCCACGATCAGGACTATTCATAATCAATTTCTTGTTGATCTAATGCTAAGAATAATTCTTCAGCATTTAAGATAAAGTCTTCATCTGTCAATGGTGGAAAGTCAAAATGGACGAGCCGCCTCAAGATTTCTAGCCCAATCTCAAGTTGCTCTGCGTCAGCCAACCTATCAAAAGTATTAAGAATCTCTTGAGCTAAGGCCGTCATAGTTTTTCACTCCTCTAATGAGTAAAGCATTGTGACTAAACTCCTTGATTAATTTTACTGCAAACCCCAAAGGATCGTGCCTTTGCCGTGGGCTTCATACCAGTGAATTTCTGCTTCACATCCATACGAGCAAAAGAATCACGCTGCATTCACGCCAGGGAGTGTTAAAGATGATCTTGATCAACTATCAACGGTCAACGGCTAACCCATGATATCATTGTGCAAAACTTGAAATGGCTATGAATTCTTCTATTGTGATGTTTTCTGGATTAAAAAAAGCACTGCTGACCAACCTCCCACGACATCGGCGTTGGTTATCCGTAGTGGCGACAGTAAGTTTGTTTCCGTTGTTTGTCTCCGTTGCTCCGGCATCGGCTTTTCCGTCCTTCGTATTAATTCGGCGACAGGACTATAGAAACTGTACTCAACAGTTAACTGAAGCCGGACTGTCTATTGAATTAGCAACTCAAGGCTGTGGAATGGCTGCTAGACCTAGAAATATGGGGTATTGTGTCACCCAAATGCAAAAAAATGTGGCTGCTTTACCCGTAGAACAAATATTAGGAAGTTGTCTCCAGGTCAGACGCCCCGATGAATTAGCAAATTGTGTGGTCAATATTAACAGAAATGTTACTGCATCTGATCCCTTGAATGTTCTCGATAGTTGTCGTCGGAGTGTATTACCCGAAAACTTATCTTATTGTGTTGTTGGCATGGTTGAAGCTAATACTAATCTAGCTGTTGATCAATTATTGAGAACCTGTTTAACTCCTCCTGAAAATGTTGTGGAGTTACAAAAGGAAGATTCCATTGAGTTGAAATTAGATACACCTGCTCAATAATATAGCAGGGAATAGGGAACAGGGAACAGGGAACAGGGAACAGATTATTTCTCTATTCTCTATTCCCATTTTTCCAATTTTAAGGATTAGAACAGAATAATATCATCTGAATTCAATGTTGTTACTCCTGTAACTCCCTCTAATTTAGCTAGAATTTGAGAATCATTTCCTGATGTATTATCGCCATTAGCATCATAAATTAAATAAGTATTCTGGCCATTATCAAAAGCAAATAGACTGGGATTATTTCCAGGTAAGACATTCGTTGAAACATTCGTTTGTACAGTCGTCAGGATATTAGCAACATCCGCAATTAAACTCGTCGATATGCTAATTTGATCTCCTCCAATCTGACCCAAAACTTCAAAATTGTTAATAGAATCATATAAACCACTGCCAATTTGAGAACTAATTGCAGTTCCCACCGCATTAAACCCGATACCTCCTCCATCAAGTGCATCACTATAAATAAACAGGTCTGTTTCTCCTAAACTACCCGTCAAACTATCGCGTCCTAAACCCCCAAACAGGTTATCTTGTCCCGCACCTCCATCGAGAGTGTCGTTTCCGCTTCCTCCCGATAAACTGTCATTACCCTCATTTCCCCGCAGGGTGTCATTCCCCTCCAGACCCACCAGGGTATCATTTCCTACCAGACCATTAAGGTTATCGCTGAGACTGCCTCCGGTCACGGAGTTAGGGTTATTATCAGCAACGGGTAACAGGTTAATCGTAATATTAGCAGTGGCTGTTCCTCCTTTACCGTCACTGATGATGTAGTTGAAACTATCCACTGGCTCAGTTCCGGGGAGACGAGTATACTGAACAAGCGACCCACTTTGAGTCACTAACCCTTGTGCTGTGGAAAGATTATCTACTGAGGTCAACGTCAGAACATCTCCATCCAAGTCACTATCGTTATCTAGGGGAGAAATCGAGAATTGGATGCTATTGTTAGTAAAAATTGGGCCGTCATTCACAGCAACAGGTAGATCATTAACCGCCGTAATATTCACCGTAACGGTTTGACTAACCGTAGGATTTTCACTATCACTGACACTATATAAAAATACTCCGGCTGCACCATTAATATTAGGTTGGGGGACAAATTCTAACTGACTAATTTCCGCACTGGTTAAGGTTTGACCAATAATAATGGAGTTGGTTTGACCTGTAATACGGATGATTCCTTTACTGCTATCAGGAATATTATTAACGGTAATAATTAACGGGTCATTATTGGGATCAACTGGGGATGAAATTCCTAAATTTGTAATCACATCTTCAGTAATATTAACGGTCGTATTCCCTTGAACTACTGGAGGAAGATTTAAGCCAGCAATTCCAGCAAAGTCATTAACATCAAGGGTTGTCACGCCATTAACGTTGTCTAATTTTGCTAAAATTCGAGAATCATTCCCCGTTGTATTATCACCATTGCCATCATAAATCAGGTAAGTGCTAGTGCCATCATTAAAGGCAAATAGACCGGGGCTTGTTCCCGGAATTACATCTCCAGTAATATTGGTTTGTACCGTTGTGGCAATGTTAGCAAAAGATTGAATTACCGTTGTAGCAAAATTAATTTTATCGCCGATCGCAGCGCCTAATCCTTCAAAATCCGTAATGGTATCATATAAATTACCTCCAATTAAGGATTTTATCTCGGTATTAGAACTCGCATTAAAACCCGATCCGCCTCCGTCATCAGCACTGGTATAACGGAATTGGTCGCTTCCTGCATTTCCCGTCATGGTATCCGGTGTTAAATCGCCTTGGAGCGTATCCTCTCCAATTCCTCCCTGTAACAGATCTGTTCCGCTTCCACCGGATAAACTGTCGTTACCATCATTTCCTCGCAGGCTGTCATTCCCGCCCAAACCTATCAGGGTATCATTTCCTCCCAAACCATTGAGATTATCGCCAAAATTGCCTCCGGTTACGGAGTTAGGGTTATTATCAGCAACAGGTAACAATTCAATATTAATCTGACCCGTGGCCGTTCCTCCTTGACCATCACTGATACTGTAGTTGAAACTATCAACTCCGGTATTATTTCCCAGACGGGTGTACTGAACGAGCGACCCACTTTGAGTGACTAACCCTTGCGCTACGGGAGGATTATCCACTGAAGTCAATGTTAGAACATCTCCATCGGGGTCAGTATCATTGGCTAAGGGAGAAATCGGGAATTGGATGCTATTGTTGGTGAAAATTGGGCCATCGGTAACGGCAACGGGAGGCTGATTTAAAGCACTTACTGTAATTGTACTAGCCGCCGTATTACTATTATCCGTTCCATCATTCACTTGAACCTGTACCGTCCGGGTTGTGGTGTTCGGAGGATTAGCTGTATTATTATAAACAACTTGTCCAATAGCGGTTTGATAAGCGGCTAGTGAGGCATTCCCCGTTAAGGTTAAAATTCCGGTGGTGCTGTTATAACTACTGGCGGTAATACCCATTGGTAACACACCATTGACCGCTAAACTTTCCGCACTGCCATTGAGTGCATTTGTTAAAGTAACTGTGGCTGACTCGATGGTGGTATTGTCTGCATCCGTAATCAGAATATTAGTTCCAGTGGCGATCGCAACAGCAGGTTGTCCTTGCTCAAAGGACGCCTCGGTATTATTTCCGGCTTGAGTACCATCTAGGTCTAAGGTTGGGGGTTGATTCGGCTGATTAATACTAATCGTACTAGAAGTTGTTTGGGGGCCACCACTACCTGTATTACCATTATCCGTTGTTACTATTTGGATCGTCGCCGAGGTATCAAAGGATGAAGGAGGCGCGAAGGTTAAACCATCAAGAGCCGTATTAATATTTTCAAGACGACCTACCAAAGTAACTAGCGTTGTTCCATCCCCAGAAATTTCCACATTATCCTGTATTGTCCCCAAAGTTAATGTTCCGGTACTAGCTGTTAAGTTAACTTGAACAGGATTACCATCAACATCGGGGTCACTAATCAAAATTTGATTATTATCCGCTTGACTAAATACTATCGGTTGGCTACCATTAGCTGTTTGTGACTCTGGAACTGTATTTACGGGAGGATCATTGACCGCATCAACGGTAATCGTACTAATTGCAATATTGCTATCACTATTATTATCCGCAACAACTACATCAATAACTCGATTTTCCGTATTCGGATTTTGAGAAATATTACTATAAACAACTTGAGAAAGTGCGGCTTCATAACTAGAAATTGGGGCTGTTCCTGTTAGAAGAATAATTCCCGTTTCGGGATCATAAGTTCCAGCAGTAATCCCTGACGGTAAAGTTCCTTGTATCGATAAACCTTCTACTTCACCATCGGGAATATTGGTTAAAGTAATCGTTGCTGAAGTCAGATCCGTATCATCCGCATCAATAATACTAACACTTCCAGTAATCGCTACAGGAGTTGTACCTTCGATAAAAACAGTAGTATAATTCCTGCCCAGTTGAGAACTACTGAGATCTAAAATCGGACGCTCATTCACTGACACTACATCAACTGTAACTGTTGCTGTTCCCGTTGCGCCATTATCATCTCGGATTTGATATTCAAACGTATCAAAACCGGAAAAGTTTTCATCAGGAGTATAAGAAATAACTCCAATATTTTGATTTAAACTGGTTCTTCCATTTGGAGGTTGAGTAATACCTGTCACCGAAAGCAGTCCAACCCCTGTATCATTGCTGGTGATTGTACTGGAAGGAATCTCTAACAAACTATTCTGGAAACCCGATACCGTATCATTTTCAGCCTGTAAAATTGCGGGAGTTGGAGGCTCCACAGGAGGTGGAGTCGGTTGAGATGGAGTGGGTGTTGGTGGGGTTGTGGGTGAGGTTGTCGGTGTTGGGNTGGTGGCGTTGTTGGCGGAAGAGGAGCAGTGGGGTCAAGAACAAAGTTAGATTCACTTAAAATACTGGCATTAACTCCCTGTAAGATGGCTAAAAATTCACCTGTATTTTTATCTTTAATAATCGTATTACTAGCATTGGAAGCTTGACCTTGGGAGATTTCGAGATCTTGGAATGTGAGTCCTCCAGATAGCCCAAGCTGATCATTGGTAGTAAAATCCGTAACAATATCCGCTAATTCAACGCTTGTTCCCCCTGTAGTTCCTGTAATAAAACTACCCCCATTGGGAGCTTGAGTAATCACATAACCGAAAACAAAAATATCATCCCCTGCACCTCCTGTCAGGGTGTCTACTCCGGCTTCTCCGGCTAATAAATCATTCCCGTCATCACCGGATAAGAAATCTCGACCTTTACCGCCATTAAGAATATCTTCCCCCGCACCTCCATACAAATTATCCGCCCCAATATCCCCATTCAGAACATCATCTCCCGCATTCCCAAACAGTTGATCATTATCATCTCCTCCAGAAACAGTATCATTCCCTAAATCGCCATAGAGAACATCAACTCCCTGACCCCCGACTAAACTATCATCATCTCCGCCGCCAAAAAGTTGATCATTTCCAACGTCTCCACTCAGGAAGTCCTGACCGGAATTTCCAAATAAAACATCATCTCCGTCTCCGCCGATGACGCTATCGTTACCCAGTTCACCGGATACGGTATCATTGCCTTTATCTCCGTAGAGCAGGTCATCTTCCCCCCCGCCTCGAAGACTATCATTACCTTGGCCACCATACAGACTATCAGCCCCGACTCCACCATTTAAGGTATCATTATCTTTATCTCCAAAAGCCAGATCATTCCCTGAATCACCGAAGATCAAATCATCCCCTTGACCTCCCCGCAGACAATCATCATCGGTGCCTCCTACAATGGCATCATTCCCTTCATTGCCATTAATTTGATCTAATCCAGCATCTCCTTGTAGGAGATCATTGCCTCCCAAACCAAAGATACTATCATTTCCCTCTAACCCAGAAATTGTATCATTTTGATTACTTCCTAGAATCGTATCATCGGCTTCTGTCCCTGACCCCGCCCCTTGAATTACGATGGGTTGGGGTTCAGTTTCGCCGGGAGTCGGTGTCGGTGTGGGAGTTGGTGTGGTTGTGGGAGTTGGTGTAGTTGTGGGAGTTGGTGTGTCTGTAGGAGTCGGAGTCGTGGGAGTTGGTGCAGTTGTAGTGGTGGGAGTGGGAGTTGGGGTTTCCGTCGTAAATCCATCGGGAATAAAAATCACACTTCCGGCTGGCCCCGATTGAATTTCTCCTGTTGTTAGACCATCTAGGCTTTGAAATTGACCCGTTTCTGTTTCGGCTAAATAGATGGGTGTATTGGTTTCAATTGATATGGCTTCTAAAATAGGTTCATCCGGTACAAAGATCACTCCTCCAGTAGCACCAGGTAAAGTTGTTCCGAGTCCATTAGAAAGGGGGAGTAAAGCTTGAACGTCTGCGGGAAATGTTTCAAATTTGTCATCAAAAGTTCTGGGAAAAATTAAAATTGTATCTCCAGTATTATACAGACCATTACTAGGAGAAATTCTTAAGGCTAAAGTCGCAGGGGTTGTATTGATAATAGAACTTGTCATAAGGGGAATGTTAACTGTTGACTGTTGACTGTTGACTGTTGACTGTTGACTCTTCACCCGAAACCCGAAACCCGAAACCCGAAACCTGCTTAGATAATTACAAAATCACTAGGCCCAATTAAGGTACTAATGTTGCTTGTTTGTGGGTCGATAGAAGGTAAAATCCCTAAATCAAAAGCAGGGAGACTATCATCACTTAAATTTGGATCATAGCCCATAACATAAGCACCCGGAAACCCGGCATAAGATAAGTTATTGCGATAGACAAAGAAAGCGGCTGTATCACTGGAGCCTTTTTGATTTTTTAAGGCAGCATTCACCGCTTGAATATTATCAAATGTATCTTGGAAGATGATCACTTGTTTATTACTAATATCATCACCTTCGGAGCCGACATTTGAAATAATAATTCCCTGTAAAGGAACAACCGTTCCTTCTGCTGTGGTAAAACCAGGGAAACCTAGAGAACTAAACAGGAATCGATCATCACCATTCAGATTAAATTCTGTGATCACATCAACCCCTTCTGCTGGAGCTAAATAGTAGTAGGAATTATTGCCTACATTTCCAATTAAACTATCAGCCCCTCCGCCCCCAGCTAAGGTATCATCATCTTCACCGCCAAAGATTGTGTCATTACCAGCATCCCCAAAGATGAGATCATTTCCAATTCCCCCAAACAAACTATCTAAGCCATCTCCAGCATAGATAGTATCTTCCCCAAGATCACCGACAATGGAGTCATTTCCCGCATCCCCAAAGATGGAATCATCTCCAGTTCCCGCTAAAACCGTATCTGCACCTTCACCACTACTGAGGGTATCGTCTCCCTCGCCCCCAATAATAGAATCGTTCCCATCGCCACCAAATACGGTGTCACTATTCTCTCCGGCATCGATAGTATCGTTATCTGCACCACCGAGCACTAAGTCTCGACCGACTCCGGCGAAAATCAGGTCTTGTCCGTCTTCTCCATAGAGGGAATCATCTCCGGCGTTTCCGGTCAGGGAGTCGTTTCCAGTGCCTCCTAAGAGGGTATCGTTACCAATACCACTAATCAGAATGTCATCATTATTACCACCGGAGAGTAAATTACTATCATCTCCAGCAACTAAGGTGTCATTCCCATCTTCTCCTAACAAGGTATTGCGACCTGCACCACCATCGAGAGAGTCATTTCCTTGACCTCCAAATAGAGAATCATTCCCGATTTGACCTAGGAGAATATCATCTTCTTCGTCGCCTTGGAGGACATCATCTCCTTCTCCACCATCGAGAGAATCTAGTCCACTTCCCCCCTGTAAAACATCTCGGTTGCCTTCACCTAAAAGGGTATCATTTCCAGCAAATCCTCTGATATTTTCACTTAAACCACTACCCGTAATTAAATCATTGCCGTCCGTACCCGAAATAATATCATCAACAATGGTAATACTAAACGCATTCTGAGTTGTCGTGCCAATATTATCGGTGAGAACAAAAACGAAATCATCTCCCCCTGATACATTTCGAGAATTATATTGAATGGAACCGTTATCAATATTTTCTTGAGTAAACCTCTCTCCGGCATTAATCACTTGAGGTGTAGACCCAATAATTTGTAAATTCCCTAAGTCGGGTTCTTGAGTAATTTGGTAAAAAATTTCATTGAGTGGGTTATCGGGGTCTGTTGCCAGGAGATTTTTAGATGTAATATTTTCAAAATCATTAATCGCCAGAATAATCCCATTATTAACTAATAATGTGGGAGGAATATTAACGTTAATTGTGACTTGACCTGTAGCAGTTAAGCCATAACTATTTTGAATGGTATAACTAAAGGTTTCTGGCCCTGTAAAACCGGGGTTGGGGGTGAAGGTAATATTTCCTCCACTAGAAATCGAAACACTACCATTGGCAACTGTCCCGGTACTGACTAAGGTTAATTGACTTCCTTGGGGGTCACTATCATTGGCTAATACGTTAAAGCTGACTGAACCATCGGGAGTCCGTTTTACGGTGTCATTTTGGGCAATAGGTGGCTGTAAGGGTGGAGTTGTTGGGGTAGGTGGAGTTGTTGGGGTAGGTGGAGTTGTTGGGGTGGGAGTTGTTGGTGTGGGTGGAGTTGTTGGGGTGGGAGTTGTTGGGGTGGGTGGAGTTGTTGGAGTGGGGGTTGTTGGAGTTGGGGTTGTTGGTGTGGGTGGAGTTGTTGGAGTTGGAGTTGTTGGGGTAGGTGTGGGAATGGGAATAATTGTACCGGAAATGGGAGTAAAACTATCTGCGGTAATGGTGCTACTATCGACACCAATTAAAACAGCAATATAATCTCCCTCACTGCCGTTTCTAATAATAGTATTCCCGGCATTTTCACTACTTTGACTAATAAATAAATCACTAAATTGTAAACCCCCCGCTAAACCAATGCGATCGCCCAGTTCAAAATCATTAACAATTTGAGCTTCTTCTAAACTAGCTCCGCCACTTTCAGTGGTCATCACAAAAATATCATTTCCTGAGCCTCCGGTCAGGGTATCGACACCTAAACCCCCAAACAGAAAGTCATCGCCTGTTTCACCAGAAATTTGGTCATCGCCTTCGCCCCCAAATCCGGTATCATTTCCCGTACCGCCAAATATTGTATCGTTGCCTAAGTTACCTTGTAGACTATCAGCGCCATCATTGCCAAAAATTAGGTCTTCTTCTTCGCCCCCAAAAACCGTATCGTTTCCCACATCACCCCAAAGAACATCGCTACCTTTATCGCCAAAAACCAGATCATTACCATCCCCTCCCCTAACACTATCTGACCCTTGACCGCCATAAACGCTATCATTGCCTAGACCGCCGATCACGGTATCGTTACCCAGTTGTCCTAAGCCCGTATCATCTCCTTCACTACCATCGAGGAAATCATTATCCTTGCCGCCATTAAGTTCGTCGTTACCTTCTCCTCCGGTGAGGCTATCGTTTCCTTCGTTTCCGTAGAGGGTATCATTGCCTTCATCCCCTCGGAGTTCATCATTTCCGGCTAAACCAAAGATGGTATCATCGCCATCTAAACCGTTGATCACATCATTTCCAGAGGAGCCTGTAATATAATCGCTGGTTTCTGTTCCTTGTCCAATGCCTTCAATAATAATCGGTCGATTTCCCGGTAATACTTGAATAAACACTTGAGCCGGGGCGGTTCCATCTGTAATGGTATAACTAAAACTATCTGTGCCAAAGAAATTCGGGTCGGGAGTGTAGGTAAAAATTCCTCCCCCGTTAAATACTAAGGTTCCGTTTGTCGTTGAGCTAAACTGACCTAGGGTGATACTCGTTGCACTGACCCCAGGAACAGTATCGTTTTCGAGAACATTAAAAAAGGTGGCTTGTCCCAAGTCCGTCTGAAAAAAGTCATTATTAGCAATGGGAGCGGGATTTGTCCCGCCACTTCCCGAAGGTGTGGGAGTTGGGGTTGTGGGAGTTGGAGTTGTGGGAGTTGGAGTTGTTGGAGTTGCTGGAGTGGGAGTCGGGGATGTGGTTGGGGTCGGAGATGTAGTTGGAGTTGGGGTTGTGGGAGTTGGCGCTGGGGGATTTTGAGGGACAAAGATGACTTCACCATTAGCACCCGGTAAGGTTTCCCCGACTAACCCCGTGAAGCTTTGAAACACACCCGGAAGTTCCGTTGGAAAGATTAAGAGGACTTCCTCAGTGTTAATTACTTGAGCCCTAACGGTATTAATTGCTGCACTTGTCATTTCTTAGTCTCCTCATGAATAAACCCAAGCGATTAAATGAAACTTTTACACCCCGACCCAGGATTAAGTATAATATTCCCAAAAGAGTCGCTGATACTAACATCAATTCCTAAAAATTTATAGCATTAATCCCTCCCTCTTGTGGACAGTATAACTAACTTCGTTATTAATATCATGATTATAGATGGCCGCAATTTCAAAAATGATCAAGCCTCCTTTCGGAAGCCTTAAAAAAATTTTGCATTCAAAATAATAAAGAACTTAGAAAATAAAGAAAACACGTTAAAACTTGCATTTTATTGATTTCAAGTTCTTAGATTAGATTGTCAGTTGTTAACTCAAAACTAATTACGGGTAGCCACCCGCCCAAGCACGTCTCTACACTGAATAACTGATAACTGATTACTGATTACTGATAACTGATAACTGACCCAGTGGGCCGAGTTGTTCTTGGCCATTAACCGCTAAATCACTGTGACAGAGAATTAAACGATCGCTGACCCGACTTAACAAATCTACAATAATACGACGTAATCGTTGTAGATCAGCCGACCTTGCATTTTCCTCTGTCCAAGGATGATGCTGTTGTTCGGTCAAAAACAACGGCGCTCCCCACAGAATACTCGCTCCCCCACTTAACCACAAGGGAGATCCCACATCCAGCCAAAAGTGCCAACGATGAGAAGCTCGACTCGCCCGATATTGGAAAATCGTTCCTAATGTTACCCCCGCAGGTTTAACCCCTAAACTCGATACAGGATAGGGATTAGCGGTAACAACACCCCGTCGTAATAACTGAATAAACTGACCTACTTGTTCTGAGGTGTTGACAGCCGTTTGCACCTGTAAACGATTCTGAACATCCCAATAGTGAATTGCGGTTTCCATTAACTCGCGTAAGACCGATAGTTGATCGTTTCTTAGGGTGCAATCGCGGATTAAAAATTGCTGAATTCCCCGGTCTAACAACACGACTGGACTTGCTAATAGCCGTTGTTGATAATGTTCTCGTTGAACTTCAACCCACTGCAAAATCTGATTATAGGCGAACGTTGCTTGATATCCCAACCGATCCCAACGGGGAAACGCCGTCACCGGAAGTAACCGAGGATTCTCTAAATCAGGAACAAAACAATGATCCGCTAACAGACCTGCGCGTACCGGGTCAATCATAGGTGTTGACGGTTGACACCCCCCCTTGCCCCCCGTGTACGGGGGGTTGGGGGGGACTGTTCCCTGTTCCCTGTGCCCTGTTCCCTGATAACTAAGGGTAACGAGCATTTCTGCGATCGCATCTCGATGGATCAGATGACCATTACCCGGATAAATTAGAGCCATTAAGGTTAATAATGCTCGAATCAGGGGAGAACTAACTAAGGGGCGTTGTTCGGTGCTCGACTCAACAGCAATTCCCGCATGGTTAAGGAGTTCGCGGAGGGTATAACGGGCGATCGCATCTAAACCCGGAGCAATCACCGCAATTTCATCGGGCTGGACTTGACCAGTTTTAACCCCTGCGATGATCTGTTCGGCGGTTTGTCGCAGTAAGTCGGATCGTGATATCGTTTGAATCGATTGAATATTAGCGGAAAACAACAGAGAATCGGGAAAAGTGAGGGCACTCTCAAATACTAAATCCAAAATCGGTTGAGCCAGGTATTTCCCTAAACCCTTTTGTTCGTCTAACGCTTCGAGACGACAGTGCTTTTGCAATGAGGCGAGAGCGTTAGGGTCAGCCCCTAACCCCAAACGAACAGCCCCATTTGGATTGTAGGTAAATGCAGCCATTTTTCCCTGCTCCAGAAAGAACTCAAACAAGTGGCGGGCGATGGCGGGATATTCATCCACATCATCTGCTAAAACCACTGGATATCGACGCAGTAAGTGTTTTTGATAAATGGGATGATACAGTAGATGTTGACCATAGAGGTCGGCAATGATTCCATAAGTCAGTAACCCCCGTTCTAAGCACCAATTCCTCCACTGTTGCAGCCAAAGACATAAGGAGTTATAAAGGGTTTCAGACTCGTTGAGGGGGGTAAATCCTTGCTCTAAAATCTGGGGAATATCTTCTATCGACGTTCCGCTCAAGGCTGCGAGTTGCAGAATATCCAGAATTTGGCGTACCATGCGATTAACGCTAATCCCTGGACGTCTGAGATTACTGATTTCCAGATCACGACTCCAAAGTTCCAGAGCAAGTTCCTGTTCTGTTTCGGGACGTAACCGCAGGGGAAATTGTGCTTTTAAGCCTAACTTTTCCACTAATAACGGCCAAAATAGAATCACTTCATCTTGAAAAAAGCCTAAAGGGGTTGTGGAGTAAAAAGAATATTGTCCCTGGGGTGTAGTCGTTAAACGTTCGACTAAGGCGATTCGGTTATCTCCATTGGCGGCAAAAATCAGGGTGGTGGTAGCCACAGGTTGAGGATTTAACTGGCGTTGTCGCTTTTTGTTTCGGGGTTGGGGGGGGTTAGGAAGTGTAGCCAATAAGGGTGTCCACTCACAAAATAATTCAATGAGGCGAGTGGTTTTACCACTTCGGGAACCTCCAGTAATCCATAAAGCAGGAGATAGCACAACAATCTGCGTGAAATTTGTTAAGATGCCTCGTACATTGTACCTTTGTCAGTTGATGACTGTTAACTGTTGACTGTTGACTGTTGACTGTTGACGGATTACTATTCTCTATTCTCTGTTCCCTGTTCCCTGTTCCCTGTTCCCTGTTCCCTGATTACTGATATGACCGCTTATAACTCCAATTTATTCAAACGATTTGTTGGGAATGTCAATCAATGGTTTCGTGATACACCAGAACGGGCTTTAGATCAAGCTTATGATGCAGCCTTGAAAATTCGCTCCCTTGAAAATGAGCATTTTCAGGGGGAAAAAATTGCGCCCGAATCTCATCCTGAATATAGCGATCGCGTCATTACTTATTTTAATTCTGAACTCAAAAAATATCTTAAAATTATTCAGGCTCGATTAATGGTATTTAATGCGAGTCGTTCCGTTTTGGGATGGTCAGAACAAATTCATCCTTCCTCAACTCTCGACAGTGAAACGGAACATAAAATTGAAAATAATGGCTCCTTACCTGACCCTAAAATAGTTTCTATTATTTGTGAAAAACTAGATTATATTGATGCGGTAATTGCTCGGTACAAACCCCTGCACTCGACGGAATTTTCTGTAGCTTTAATGAATGCTCCTACTGAGCAATCTCTATCGCTACGCGACACCGTGATCAATAAAGATTTAAAGGTTGTTAATACTTCTAAAACTAACAAATCTTTGAGCAATCCTATACCGAGTTCGGGAAAACCGATTAAACAGGATTTAACGACCCAGCCTTCCCCCAGTGTTTTACCTCGAACTCTGTTGAAAACATTAACTCGTATTCAACAGGAACTTAGACCCGGATCAGAATTAGAAATTATAGAAGCCCATCGAAAAACTAAAATTAAAACCCTTGTTTCTATTCGATTTGTTTTATTGTTAATTTTAATTCCTTTACTCACTCAACAATTAACCAAAAATTTTTTAGTGGGGCCAATTGTAGATCGGGTGTTTACAGATCAGCAACAAACTCCTATTTTTCTGAATGTTAATATGGAGGAGGAAGCTTTTATCGAATTACAGCATTATGAAGAACGGTTGAAATTTAAAACCTTAATTGGTCAAGCTCCTTCCCTAACGCCAGAAGAACTAGAACAAAAATTAAAGGAAAAAGCTAAAGAATTAGCAGATAACTATAAAGTAGATAGCAGTAATGCTATCAAAAATGTTTTTGCTGATATTATCGCGGTTTTTATGTTTTGTTTTGTTTTGGTTTCTAACCGTAACGAAGTGGATATTCTTAAATCGTTTATGGGGGATTTAATTTATGGGTTGAGTGATAGTGCTAAAGCATTTATCATTATTTTGTCTACCGATATGTTCGTGGGATTTCACTCTCCTCACGGTTGGGAAGTTATATTAGAAAGTACCGCGCGACATT
Organism: Planktothrix serta PCC 8927; assembly: GCF_900010725.2. Lineage (NCBI taxonomy): Bacteria > Bacillati > Cyanobacteriota > Cyanophyceae > Oscillatoriales > Microcoleaceae > Planktothrix > Planktothrix serta. The sequence goes on from NZ_LR734868.1 coordinate 39,152, forward strand.
TTGGACTTCCTGAAAATCGTGATTTCAACTTCCTATTTATTGCGACCTTTCCTGTTATTTTAGATGCGGTGTTTAAATATTGGATTTTCCGTTATCTCAACCGCAGTTCACCTTCTGCTGTTTCTACTTACAAAACGATGAATGAATAAATGAAGGTAGGGTATAAGCGAATAGAATAGAGATGGTAAAATAATTTAGGGCTAATTTTTTTGATGTTTTTATAATTTAATTGATTCTACACAATTTTAATTATGAAAAAGGTTTTAGTCACGGGTGGAACTGGATTTTTAGGTCAGAAATTAGCGTTGAAATTGCATTCTTTAGGTCAAGATGTCACGATTTTAGGTCGTAACTTAATAATAGGCGATCGCTTACAACAATTAGGACTAAAATTTTTACCCATTGATATTACAAATTCTGAGGAAATATTATCAACTATTTCAGGACAGGAGGAGGTGTTTCATTGTGCCGCGTTATCCTCTCCTTGGGGACGAGAGGAGGAGTTTTATAAAACTAATGTGATCGGAACTCGTAATATTATTAAAGGCTGTTTAACTCATCGAGTCAGACGTTTAATTTATGTTTCAACTTCGGCGGTTTATTTTAATTTAACCCATCGGTTTAATCTTAAAGAAACCGATAATTTAGCTCAAAATCCCATCCATCCTTATATTAAAACAAAGCAATTAGCAGAACAGGAAATTAATCGAGGGTTTCAACAGGGTTTACCTGTAATTTCAATTCGTCCGCGTGGAATTTTTGGCTCTGGTGATACGGTAGTTTTTCCTCGACTATTAAAAGTGAGTGAAACAACGGGAATTCCCTTAATTAATCGGGGAAAAGCCATACTAGATATGACTTATATTGATAATGTTGTGGATGGCTTATTGTTGTGTCAAACTGCACCCGATCAGGTATTAGGAGAATATTTTAATATTACCAATGGAGAACCCACAGAATTGTTTGATTTATTACAAATATTATCAGAAAAATTGAATATTTCCTTAAAATTCAAACCCTTACCCTACCCGATCGCATACACTTTAGCAACGGGGATGGAATGGATCTATCAATCTTTTTTACCCGGTCGAGAACCTGCTTTAACGCGCTATACTTTGGGATTATTAGCCTTTAGTCAAACTTTGGATATCACATCGGCTAAGGTGAAGTTGGGGTATAAACCTCGAATTTCAATTGCACAGGGGTTAGATGAGTTTGTTAGACATTGGAAACATCCGCTAAAGCACAACAACGAACAATAACGAAATATGGTAGAAATTACGTTTTTGAAGGCGGGATATTGTACACACCCTGAAGCGATGGTACTTCCTGGGAGCAGTTGGAAATCGATGGTTTTTCCGGCGTTATTTGCTTTAATTGATCATCCGATGGGGTTGATTTTATTTGATACAGGATATTCCGAACGATTTTATCAAGAAACACAGCATTTACCCCAAAAGCTTTATGCTTGGTTGACTCCCGTTTATTTAGAACCTCAAGAAAGTGCAATTTATCAACTGAAACTATTAGGAATTCAACCCAAGGATATCAAATATATTATTATTTCTCATTTTCATGCGGATCATATTGGGGGATTAAAAGATTTTCCTAAAGCAGAATTTATTTGTTTTCAGTCGGGTTATAATGCGATTAAAAATAAACAGGGTTTGAGTGCGTTAAAAGCGGGTTTTTTAGCGGGTTTAATGCCAGAGAATTTTGAAGATCTGGTAATTTTTGTTGAAAATAGTAATAAGATAAAATTACCGAATAATTTTGCCCCTTTTGACCAGGGGTTTGATTTATTCGGAGATGGTCGTTTAATTGCAATTGAATTACCGGGTCATGCGGTCGGACAACTGGGTTTATATTTAACGGATAATAGCGGACAACAGTATTTTTTAATTGCGGATGCTTGTTGGTTGAGTCGTGCGTATCAAGAATTAATTTATCCTCAACGAATTGCCGATTTATTGTTTGCAGACAAAAGAGCCTATCGACAGACATTAAAAAAAATTAATCAGTTATATCGAAATAATCCTGATCTTAAAATTGTTCCCTCCCATAGTTCTATTAAGGATTAATATTAAGTAGGATGCTGACACTGCTGTCTAACTGTTTAACGGAATTTCAATTAAAAACTCAGTTCCTACTCCTAATGTAGAAAAACACTGGAGTTCTCCCCGATGTTTATCCGTGACTAAATGATAGGCGAGGGATAATCCTAAACCTGTTCCTTTTCCCTGTAATTGGGGGGTAATAAACGGATCAAAAATACCTTGGCGTTCTGGATCTGACATTCCAATTCCATTATCAGAAATAGAGATAGCAACGGTATTTTTCTCCTGTAAATAGGTACGAATTTTAATCTGAGGTTGATCCGTTAAATCTCCCTTAGAACTGGTGGCTTCTAAACGATCAATTGTATAGGTTAGTAAATTCATAAACACTTGATTCAGTTGTCCGGCATAGCACTCTACTTTGGGTAAAACACTATACTCTTTAATCAGGGTAATACTCGGTCGTCCGGCTTTAGCTTGGAGACGATTTTGTAAGATTAAGATCGTACTATCTAAGCCTTCATGAATATCAACATATTTCATTTGAGATTCGTCTAAACGAGTGAAATGACGCAGCGATCGCACGACATCTCGAATTCGTTCTGCTCCCACTTTCATCGACTCTAACATCCGAGGTAAATCCTGTTTTAAAAAGTTTAAATTTACCTCTTCCATCTCATCGGCAATTTCAGGAACAACTTGAGGATAATACTGTTGATATAACCCCAATAAATTAATTAAATCCTCAATATAATTTTTGGCATGGGAAATATTTCCCGAAATAAAATTAACCGGATTATTAATTTCATGGGCAATTCCCGCCACTAACTGCCCCAAACTTGACATTTTTTCCGTTTGAATCAGTTGGGTTTGAGTGCGTTGAAGCTGAGTTAAAAGTTCTTCTAACTCGGCTCGTCGTTTGGCTTCTTGTCCTTCACTTTGGCGTAAAGCCTGTTCCATTTGTTGGCGTTCAGTAATATCTAATCCCACAAACACCGCCGCCGATCCGCGATGATATTTTTGAGCCACAATTAAATAAGTGTAAGGAACTCCTCGAACATTGGCGGTAATTTCTCTCGAACTTTTCCAAGTCTCTTCGGCAAAAAATTCATAGACAAATTCATTAAATTTGGGGCTATTTTGGAGAAATCCCACTTCTTTCCCTAAAAATTCTTCCGCCGGAACATTGTAAGAATTGGCTAAATGACGATTTACCCCTAAATATTTCAAATCCGAACTAATCCAAGAAACTAACCCCGGTACTGCATTTAATACGGCTTCTAATTGATCCTTTGAGGCTAAAACCGCAGAGGACGTTGCTTTTCGATCAGAAATATCATAAGCAAAACCACAAATTAAAGGTAAACAGGGAACACAAGCCGCGCCGAATTCTGTGGGAATAGTTAACCCCGGTTCACCAGACTGTAATTCCAAATAATTAATTTTAAAATCAACCGGGAAAATTGAACCGGATTTTTTTTGATGACGGGATTCAAACGTTAATGCTCCAGTTTGTTTTAATTCTTGGCAATATTCTTGCCAAACCACAGGGGTTAAATCTCGATCAATATCATGAATATTCAGTTTTAGCAATTCACTTTGAGTATAACCCAACATCCGACAGGCAGATTGATTGACATAACAAAACCGACCGTCTAAAGTCATCCAAAAAATGGCATCTGTTGCCTGATCAAACGCGATTTGAGTCAGTTGTAACCTTTCTTGTAACTGTTTTTGAGAGGTAATGACTTCAATGGCTAAAATTAATCCGCCGATGGTTCCTGATGCCGTTTGCCAAGGTTGAACCGTCCATTTACTCCATTCTATTAAACCATTCGCTAGAGGTTGGGAGGTTTCGAGTTCCCACCGAGATAATTTTCCAGCTAAACAATATTGAGCATTTTGATACCAAATTTCGGGTAAATTCGGAAACCATTGTTGATGGGAACAACCGATTAAATTAGGCTGTCCTGCACCATATTCCTGTTGCCATTGACGGGATACTGCTAAATACTGAAGTTGGGGGTCAACCATTGCCATCGCTGTCGGTAAATATTCGACAAAATGACGGAAATAATCTTCCTCGCCTGTTGCAGAAACAGGGGAAGAAATCAACTCACCTGGGGGGTCAGGAGGGTTAAAAATTGTAGTGGGTTGAATTTGCCTTTTGTTCACGGTTTGGCACTCCCTCAGTCAAAATTGGGTCAAGAACACTGATCCATTTGTCAATACAAGATGGAAGACATTGATTTCAGAAATAGAGTTTAAAATGAAAGATTAACCCGGTGAGGGGTGTTACCCTCCATTGTATGATTAATTACACCCCTTTGTCTATAAATCCTCTTGGCTTACCCTCATAATTCCCTGAAATCAGGGCAGCTTACACAATTAATAAATTTTTTTTCTAAATTAATTGTGATCTCTGATACTGAAACTTAAATTAATCATTAATGTAATGTAACTCATGTTCAATAGAGATTTCCTCTATCGGGAGTTAAGTCAAGTATTATTAACAAAAATTAAAGCTTCATCGTCGGGTAAGAGGGGGCTAAAGCCCTGACTACAGGGGATCAGAACGGACTCCAATTCAGTAAAAAATAAATCCCTTGTTCCTGTAAGCTGCGATCGCTGGACTCTATTTGAATTAACGGTATACCCCAGTCGATGCGTGCGGTTAGGCGATCGCCATATTGCCACCTTAATCCTAACCCAACTGACAATAAGGTGCGATCGGGTAATTCCAATTCTCCCGGTACGTTCCAAGCTTGACCAAAATCCATAAAGGGTGTGAGTTGTAAGACTCCCAAACCATTTCGGGTGCGAAGCAGGGGATAACGCAATTCTGCGGAGGCAAAAATCACGTTATCGCGTAACAAGACATCTTGACGATAGCCGCGCACACTCTCCTCCCCTCCCAGTCCCATTTGTTCTAAGGGGAGTAATTCTTGGTTTGTGAGTTGAACATCAGACCGCAGTAAAAACAGGGTATCGGGTGCTAATAACCGTACCCATTGCGCTTGACCTCGCCAAGCAAAATATTGACTATCGGGTTGATCGGAACTCAGGGTTGCATCTAAAAGTCCGACCCCAAAACTTAATTGCGATCGCACCGCAAACACTTGTTTTGGCCCCTGATTGGTGTATTCTTGAGAAAACCTCAAAATTGAAAGCCGCGTTTTCCCGTCCTCCTCTGCGCCTCTGGACAGGGGAAAACCCACCCCTAAAATACTGGTATCACTTTCCCGACGCGCAAAGGTTAATCCTAATGCGAGTTCTTCTGTTGGTGTTTGAATAATGGGTTGACGAAATCGCAATTCATAAGTCCGACTATTAGCTTTAATATCTAAATCGTCGAAAGGAGGTTCTACAATTCGACTATTTGTAGAGTTAAAATAAAGTCCTAATGTTGTATTGCGAGAGGTAATCGGAAACGTATATAAAACATCAACAATATTACTGCCCTGAGTATTACTATAGGACAGATTTAATTGATCGCCCTGTCCGAATAAATTCCCTTCGCTGACTTCAATTCCCCGTTCCCAGGAACCCACCGTCGGAGAACGATTATTATCTGTAAATAGATTAACATCAAAAGTTTTTGCTGTCTTAAAGGTAATATTGAGAATACTTTCACCCGGCTCAGTTCCTGTTGCTAATTCCGCAGAAATCGTTTCTACAACTGGGTCAAGTTGTAGTAATTGCAAGGCTCGTAAAAGACGTTGTTGATTAAACGGTTGACGAGTAACTAATTCTAATCGACTTTTAACATAGTTGGGGTTTAAACGTCCCTTTCCCTGAATATTAATTTGAGAGATTTTTCCTTCTAAAATTGAAAGGGTAACAATTCCATTGGTTAAAGTTTGCGGAGGAATTAACGCACCCGAAGTAATATAACCCTGATCAATATATAAATTTGTCACCGCCGAACGCGCTTGTAATAATTCGGTAAAGGTAATCGGATGACCGACAAACGGTTGTGTAATTTCAGCTAATTTTTGATCGCTAAAAACCGTATTTCCTTCAAATTCAAACCGTTCAATGGTAATAGTATTTGGAGTGTCAGGAAGTTGTTCTGGAGTTATCGGTAGAGGCGCCGATGGCGGAAGCAAAGGTTCTGGGGGAGGTAACGGGGGAGAAAGTTGGGGTTCTGGGAGTGAAGGTTGAGGAGGAATCGGTATAATTAAAGGTTCGGGAGGCAAAGATTCAGGAATTTGAGTTTGCACAGGAGAATTGACTTCAGCCAAGGCAGAATTTACTTGTAAAATTAGGATGAAAAATTGAGAATAGACGAAAAAACACACCAACAATTTCAGATGGAATTTAAGCTGATAAAAAGAGGGATTTTTTATCCAATGGAAATATAAAAAAGATGGCATAAAAAAATATAGAAATCCGGTATTACTCTAGTTTTAGAACAAAAGGGAGCAAGAATACGAAAACATTCAGAGCATGAATATTACGTCAACAGTTAACCCCCGTGTAGTCCTATTGATTTCTCTATTCAATGCAGTTAATCTAAATCCTGATTGTTATCCATTTTTAACTTTTGCAACAAATTAAGATCATAATTGTTGATTATTTTGTTTAAAGAGTCTTCTTCTTCTCTTATAATCAGGAATTAGGCTACTCCTGAACAGCAATTGAGTCAAATCTTTACTATGACGGTTTATCAAGTCCGCTTAATCAATGAATCTCAAGGTTTAGATTGTACCATTGCGGTTCCTGATGATCAATATATTCTCGATATTGCAGAAGACAATGGAATTCGTCTACCATCAGGATGTAAACAAGGAGATTGTTCGGTCTGCGTCGCCAAACTCCTCAACGGTCAAGTTGATCAAAGTGAACAAAAATTTCTCCGTCCTGCGGAAATTGCTATCGGGTATACTGTAACCTGTGTTGCTTATCCGCGTTCAGATTGTACTCTCTATACCCATCAAGAACAAGTTTTATATCAATCGTCTCTCTATCATCAACCGAATTCAGATGGTTTTTAATCCCTTGATTTCTCCCTAAATTAACTGTTAATACTCAACTCTTTTTGATTAACATGGATCGTTTTTTATACGAAAAATCTATTTCTTATCAAGGGCATTTAATTATTCCCTTTGTTCGAGTAACGGTGAGTGATAAAAAAATTTATTCTTATATTTTATTATCCCAATTAGGACATAAAGGAAAATACCACAAATCTGAAAATCCAGCCGATCTCTATTGTAGTCAACTCGAAAAAATTATCGAAATTGCCCAGGATCATTTAGATCAATATTCCGATACTGTTCCCAAATCAGATTATTTTCAATATCGATACACCTATCAAAATGATTTAATTGTGATTTATCAAGAAGCCGGAAAATATTTTTACGACCATTATAAACCCTATAGTTTAAATAATGTTGCCGCCCCTAAACTTTTCCCCTCAGAACAAGACTGTATTAACTGGGTCAAAGCCGGATTAGATCGTTCTGGTACAATCAGTTAGTAGAAATGTACTCCCCGTTAAGCTGTTAAAATGCGGATGGCGAGACTCGAACTCGCAAGGGAGACCCACACGCCCCTCAAACGTGCGCGTATACCAATTCCGCCACATCCGCTTCTAAACACTGCGTTTAATTTCGCAGCTAATTTACTAATATAGCACAGCTTCCTCAAAATGTCACCCCCCTTGACAATTTTTTTCTAAACCCCCAAATGATCACGGATTTAGAGGGATTTCACGGATTTCACGGATTTGTAGGGCCGGGTTAACGTCAACCGTCAACCGCCAACATCTAACACCCTCTTTTCGTGATGACCAAAATCCTTTATCCTAACTAATGGTGAACAGCAACAGCAATAGCAATAGCAATAGCAACAAAAGATGCGATTCTCAAAAATCTTAATTGCCAATCGAGGGGAAATAGCCTTACGGATTCTTCGCACCTGCGAGGAGATGGGCATTGCGACGGTTGCTGTTCATTCAACGGTAGATCGCACGGCCCTCCATGTCCAACTGGCCGATGAAGCCGTTTGTATCGGGGAACCCAGCAGCAGTAAAAGCTATTTGAATATTCCCAATATTATCGCCGCAGCCCTGACTCGCAACGCCACAGCCCTTCATCCCGGCTATGGGTTTTTATCCGAAAATGCCCGATTTGCGGAAATTTGCGCCGATCATGAGATTGCCTTTATTGGCCCCACACCCAGCGCAATTCGGTCAATGGGAGACAAATCAACGGCCAAAGAAACCATGCAGCGTGTCGGGGTTCCTACTGTCCCCGGTAGTGATGGACTCGTGACCGACGAAAAGGAAGCCCTGCAACTGGCCCAAAAAATTGGTTATCCGGTGATTATTAAAGCCACGGCGGGTGGTGGGGGTCGGGGAATGCGGTTAGTCCGGGAAGATAAAGAGCTTCCTAAACTATTTGCCGCCGCCCAAGGGGAAGCCGAAGCCGCCTTTGGAAATCCGGGGGTTTATTTAGAGAAATTTATTGAACGTCCTCGCCATATTGAAATTCAGATTTTAGCTGATAATTATGGCAATGTGATTTACTTGGGAGAACGGGATTGTTCGATTCAACGACGTCACCAAAAACTATTAGAAGAAGCACCCAGTCCGGTGATGACTCCCAAACTTCGGCAAAAAATGGGAATGGCGGCCGTAAAAGCGGCGAAATCTATTAATTATACTGGGGCGGGAACGATTGAATTTTTAGTTGATCAGTCGGGAAATTTCTATTTTATGGAAATGAATACTCGGATTCAAGTTGAACATCCGGTTACGGAAATGATCACCGGATTAGATTTAATTGCTGAACAAATTCGCATCGCCCAAGGAGAAAAATTATCCTTAACTCAAGATAAAGTTCAACTGCGGGGTCATTCTATAGAATGTCGGATTAATGCTGAAGATCCTGACCATAATTTCCGCCCCCACCCCGGACGAATTAGTGGCTATTTACCCCCCGGAGGAAATGGGGTGAGAGTTGATTCTCATGTCTATACAGACTATGAAATTCCTCCTTATTATGATTCTTTAATTGGTAAATTAATTGTTTGGGGGCCAGACCGTCCAACGGCTATTCTCAAGATGAAGCGCGCTTTAAGAGAGTTTGCAATTACTGGAGTTCCCACAACTATCGGATTCCATCAAAGAATTCTTGAAACTCCCGAATTTTTACGAGGAGAAATTTATACTAATTTTGTTGAACAAATGATGAAACGAGGAGACTGAACTTCCCCCACTAACCTGACGGGTGGAAGTTAGGACTGCTATCACCCAGTTATTAAAAATAATTCTTAATAAGAACGATGGCTCAAAAGTCAAGTAATGTAAAAAATGATGTCGATTTTCTTGTCGAATTATTGCAAAAGGGGGACAAATTTGCCCAGAATGCCCTTTTTCTGGTAACAATACTCAAAGGTAAGCCCTGATGATCTGGCAATGCCCATCGCCAATCACTTTAAGAGAGAGCAGACAAAAAAGGAACAAATTAAGATATGTTTACTTATGTAAAACCCACGATTAGACACATCAAGCCAGATGACCTGAACGGGCGACAACTGATGAAAGTCGTCTATGTGGTGTTAGAAGCGCAATATCAAAGCGCCTTATCGGCAGCAGTGGAGTCGATTAACAAAAATAACCCTAATGTGGCGATCGAAATTAGCGGTTATTTGATCGAGGAGTTACGTTCTCCCGAAAACTACGAAAGTTTTAAACAAGATTTATCAAAGGCTAATATTTTCATAGCCTCCCTGATTTTTATTGAAGATTTAGCGGATAAACTCGTTGAAGCCGTGACCCCCTATCGGGATACACTAGATGTGGCGGTCGTCTTCCCCTCCATGCCTCAAGTCATGCGCCTGAATAAAATGGGGACGTTTTCGATGGCGCAACTGGGACAAAGCAAAAGTGCGATCGCCCAGTTCATGAAAAAACGGAAAGAACAGTCTGGGGGGTCTTTCCAAGATGCGATGCTGAAGTTGCTGCAAACTTTGCCCAAAGTCCTGAAATACCTGCCAATGGACAAGGCTCAGGATGCCCGCAACTTTATGTTATCCTTCCAATATTGGTTAGGGGGTTCTTCCGAAAACTTGGAAAACTTCTTGCTGATGTTAGGCTCAAAATATGTGTTTACGGGTAAAGAAAAACTGCAATTTGCTGACCCCGTAACCTATCCCGATATGGGAATATGGCATCCCCTCGCGCCGAAAATGTTCGAGGATGCGACCGAATATTTTCACTGGTATAATAGCCGCGACGATATTTCCGACGACCCCAAAGATCCCCTCGCTCCCTGTGTGGGGTTAGTCCTGCAACGGACGCACCTGGTAACAGGAGATGATGCCCATTATGTGGCGATGATACAGGAACTTGAAGCATTAGGGGCGCGAGTTTTACCTGTGTTTTCAGGCGGGTTAGACTTTTCTAAACCCATTGATGAGTATTTCTGGGATAACCCCCCGAAAGGTATTCAACCCCAAACTATTGTGGATACTATTGTGTCGTTAACGGGTTTTGCCTTAGTGGGTGGCCCCGCTCGACAAGATCACCCGAAGGCGATAGACTCGTTAAAACGGTTAAACCGTCCCTATATGGTGGCGTTGCCTTTAGTTTTCCAAACCACTGAAGAATGGGAAGAAAGCGATTTAGGGTTACATCCGATCCAAGTGGCGCTGCAAATTGCTATTCCTGAACTTGATGGCGCTATTGAACCGATTATTATCTCAGGACGGGATGGAACAACGGGGAAAGCGATCGCACTGCAAGATAGAATTGAAGCGATCGCCCAACGATCCTTAAAATGGGCAAATTTGCGGAAAAAACCGAAATTAGCCAAAAAAGTGGCTATCACCGTCTTTAGCTTCCCCCCAGATAAAGGAAACATCGGGACGGCGGCTTATTTGGATGTGTTCGGGTCAATTTATGAAGTGTTGAAAGCCTTAAAAGGTAATGGCTATGACGTTCAAGACGTGCCCGACTCCGCCGAGAAACTGATGCAGGAAGTTATTCACGACGCCACGGCCCAATATCAAAGCCCAGAACTGAATATTGCCTATCGGATGTCTGTGAGCGAATATGAACGGTTAACCCCCTATTCTGAGCGCTTAAATGAAAATTGGGGGCCACCACCGGGAACCTTGAACACCGATGGCGAGAATTTGTTAGTCTTCGGAAAACAGTTCGGAAATGTGTTTATCGGCGTTCAACCCACCTTCGGCTATGAAGGCGACCCGATGCGGTTGTTGTTCTCCCGGTCAGCGAGTCCCCATCATGGCTTCGCTGCCTACTATACCTATTTAGAACAAGTCTGGCAAGCGGACGCGGTATTACACTTCGGCACGCACGGATCATTAGAATTCATGCCGGGTAAACAAATGGGAATGTCGGGAGAATGCTACCCCGATAATTTAATTGGTAGTATTCCCAACCTATATTACTACGCCGCCAATAACCCCAGCGAAGCGACTATTGCCAAACGGCGCAGTTATGCCGCGACAATTTCTTATTTAACTCCGGCAGCAGAAAACGCTGGGTTATATAAAGGATTGCAAGAACTCAACGAGTTAATTGCCTCTTATCAAAGCCTAAAAGATAGCGGTCGGGGCGTGGCTATTGTTAACAGCATTATGGATAAGTGTCGCTTGGTGAATTTAGACCAAGATGTCACCCTCCCGGAAACAGATGCTTCTGAGTTAACCCCCGAAGACCGAGATCAGATTGTTGGACAGGTTTATCGGCGGTTAATGGAAATTGAGTCGCGGTTGTTACCTTGTGGTTTGCACCTTATTGGTAAACCCCCCACGGCCGAAGAAGCGATTTCAACTCTGGTAAATATCGCCAGTATTGATCGGGAGGAAGAAAATCTTCTCAGCTTACCCCGAATTATTGCCAATAGCCTTAACCGCGATCTTGAGGAACTCTACTCTAACAATAACCTAGGGGTATTAGCGGATGTGGAGTTATTACAGAAAATCACCGAAGCTTGCCGCGCCGCCGTTATCGCCTTAGTTAACGAACAAACCGACGCCGAAGGACGGGTTTCCTTAGTCTCCAAACTCAACTTCTTCAATATGGGTAAAAAAGAACCCTGGATTGAAGCACTGCATGAGTTCGGTTTCACCAAAGTTGACCCCGAACCCATTAAACCGTTATTTGAGTATTTGGAATTTTGCTTACAACAGATTTGCGCCGATAACGAGTTGGGTTCCTTGCTGCGAGCCTTAGAAGGAGAATACATCATCCCAGGGCCAGGTGGTGACCCCATCCGTAACCCCGATGTGTTACCGACGGGCAAAAATATGCACGCCCTCGATCCCCAGTCTATTCCCACCGCAGCCGCCGTCAAATCCGCCCAAATCGTCGTAGAACGGCTGTTAGAACGGCAAAAGGTCGAAAATGGTGGAAATTACCCGGAAACCATCTCCGTAGTCCTCTGGGGAACCGATAACATCAAAACCTATGGGGAGTCCCTAGCCCAAGTGATGTGGATGGTGGGGGTTAAACCTGTTCCCGATGCGTTAGGACGGGTGAATAAGTTGGAGTTAATTTCTTTAGAAGAATTGGGACGACCTCGAATTGATGTCGTGATCAACTGTTCTGGGGTGTTCCGCGACTTATTTATTAACCAAATGGCGCTATTAGATAAAGCGGTGAAAATGGCAGCCGAATCTGATGAACCGTTGGAAATGAATTTTGTTCGTAAACACGCGATAGAACAGGCGAAAGAGTTAGGAGTATCGGTAAGACAAGCTGCAACACGGGTGTTTAGTAATGCGTCAGGTTCCTATTCTTCTAATGTGAATTTGGCGGTTGAAAATAGTAGTTGGGAACAGGAATCTGAGTTACAGGAAATGTATTTGAAACGCAAATCTTTTGCTTTCAATTCTGATAATCCGGGGACAATGGAACAGGATCGAAATATATTTGAGTCGGCGTTAAAAACCGCAGATGTGACATTTCAAAACTTAGATTCTTCGGAAATTAGTTTAACGGATGTCTCCCATTATTTCGATTCTGACCCGACGAAATTAATTTCCAGTTTACGCAAGGATGGCAAAAAACCGACGTCTTATATTGCGGATACAACAACAGCTAATGCACAGGTGCGGACGTTATCGGAAACGGTGCGTTTGGATGCACGGACTAAACTTCTAAACCCGAAATGGTATGAAGGAATGTTATCTCATGGGTATGAAGGGGTGCGGGAACTTTCTAAGCGCCTTGTTAATACAATGGGATGGAGTGCAACGGCGGGTGCTGTGGATAATTGGGTTTATGAGGATGTGAATGAAACGTTTATTGAAGATGCAGAAATGCAGAAACGTTTGATGAACTTAAATCCTCATTCTTTCCGTAAGATTATTAGCACGTTGTTAGAGGTTAATGGTCGCGGCTATTGGGAAACTAGCGAGGAGAATTTAGATCGTCTGCGGGAGTTATACCAAGAAGTTGAAGACCGTATTGAAGGGATTGAATAAAACCCTTTAAAATCCCCATTTCCCTCGGTACAGATGTTGTATGCAATATCTTTATCGGGGGGATATAATTTTTAATGAGGATATCATTTGAACCCATTGAGAGAAAGAATATGGAATCATCAGTTAAAAATAGTTAGTTATTAGAGACGAAACCATTGTTTATTTTGATATTTTTTAATGTGTTATAATAAGATTTAGCTATTACAATCAATATTTAATATTAATCAATTATTTACTAATGAGTATTTACTTCAAAACTCCAGAAATCACTTTATATCAAGGAGACTGTTTAGAAGTCTTATCATTACTTCCTGAAGAATCAGTAAATCTGATTGTTACCGATCCTCCTTACCACTCAACCAAAAAAGCTAATATCACTGGCGACAGAAATTTTAAGACTGATGAAGAATATCTAGCTTGGTTAGAGTCAATAACTGAACAATGGCAGCGAATATTAGCTCCCAATGGTTCTATTTATTGTTTTACTTCTTCTAAAATGGCAGCCCAAGTAGAGGTAATGTTAAGCAAAAAATTCAATATTTTAGCTTCAATCACTTGGACTAAACCTAATGATCCAGGTTATGATGGATGGAAGCAAAAAACAAAAAAAGAAAGTTTACGAAGTTGGTATTTACACTCGGAACGGATTATTTTTGCTGAAGCAACTTCTAAAGAAAACCCAAAACTATCAGCATTTAGCTTTTTATTAAAAAAGACTCGTTTAGCAACAGGATTATCTACAATTGAACTCACAGAGGCTATAGGAGAATACGGTAGTGTTAATCATGGTGGTGCTGTATCAAATTGGGAAACAGGTAGGAATATTCCCAATTGTGAACAATATGAAAAACTAAAATCTGTGTTTTCTAAATACGCTCCTGAAGTTCCACAACTCCCTGATTATGAAAAAATTATTAGACCTTTCTTTGTTAATTCTGATATTCTTTACACAGATATTTGGGATTTTAAAACGGTTAAACCTTATACCGGTAAGCACCCTGCTGAAAAACCTTTAGATCTAATTAAACATATTATTAATACAAGCTCTTATCCTAATGATATCATTTTGGATTGTTTTGCGGGTTCTGGTGTAGTTGGTCAAGCTGCTAAAATTCTTGGTAGAAAAGCAATCTTGGTAGAAATTGAAGAAAATTTGTGTGAAAAGATATCCCAAAGATGTTCCACCTCTGCTCATCAATTACCAAAAGCGCAGCCTAAAAATTTTGACTGGAAACAAGAACCCTTATTTCAATCCTTACTTAAAAGCTAGTAAAGTTAATTTTGCATTAATTCAATTTTTCTTCCATTATTACGGAGAATTTCTTCCATCCATGATAGTGTTCGTTCAATTCCCCAATCTCTTGCGGCTGCATTGCAATGATGATGACCCCAACCCAAATTATAAGAACAATGGTTGTATTCTCCTGCTCTCAGTTCTCTAATATGAAATAAATTTGCTGTAGTTACTGTTAAATCTGGAACATTTCTACCTTCTGCTTGTTCTACACGAGAAGCTAGTTCTTGAGCTAAAATAGGCTTTAAACATAATGGACAAATAGCACGTTGTTGGCTATCTATTATTCTATGTTCTTCAAGAAGTTTTAAGTCAGCAACACCGAGATCCTCGCACTCCTTGTCTATTTTCTGTTTGCATTCATCAGGATTTTCTATTCCTTCATCGCGAGCTATATCCATAATTCCTTCAGTTCGCCATGCCAGAAAAGATAATTGATATCTTGTGGCTTTTATTTCTTCAGATGAAGCATATTCATACACTCTAATTCCTGCACCTTGACCACCGCTATTACTATCAATGTATCCTTGTCTGATGAAGGAATCATCTTGACTGGTGGTATCTGGTACACGAGCTACATACTTCCCACCTAATGGTGATTTCCTTGATGTTGCTGACTGCCAATCTTTATATTGATTTGGATTATATGAGTTCCATTGTTGTCTAGTTTCATAATATACTAATAAATTCTCTCCTATAGTCAAATTATTGGGTAAACTGGAACTGGCTGATGGTGGAGTATCAGAAAAGTAGTTTTCTGGATCAGCTATAACAATATAACCGTTCTCAAATCCTTTATCTGGGAAAGCAATTCCTAGTGTCCATGAACTAAGAGGGATTATAACTGTATTATTTCGGTTAACACGATTCTGATAAATTGTATCCTTTTCTGCACCTCTAGTTTGACCAGTCTTCTCTACTTTTCTTGCAATTGCAGCAGGTAAGCCTAATTTATAGCTGATCTTACTTTTTTTAGACATAATCGCCCCTATCTACCCCATAGTTAGCAAAAAGAGCAGAAACAGATATATTAAGCGCATCGGCTAACTTTTCAATATTTTCTAAGGATGGGTTGCGCTCACCTCTTTCGATACTGGAAATATAGGTACGATGAAGACCCGACAGTTCAGATAATTTCTCCTGAGAAATATCTAACTCTCTTCTACGTCGCCTGATTGCTTTACCAAAGCGCGTTTTAATATCTTTTTGATTTTGTTGCTCCAAAATTTAATTATTTCAGACTTAAATAATTTGATCTACAGACTATATATAAACTTTTGAATAGTATAAGTCTACATTAAATAAGTTTCAAAATGAATACTATGAGTATCAATTTGGGCGAACCTAGAAATGAGGAATCCCTATTCCCCTGGGTAGAAACGTGGTATATCATATCTTTACCGAGGGGATATAATTGTTGTTTAGGATATCATTTCAACCCATTGGTCGGTTCAGTCAATAATTGAAAAAGTATTATTTAACATGGACTATTATGAGATTCCATAGAAGATTAATCAGCCGAATCATCTCCACCACATATAAAATATCGATAATTTATGTAAATAGTTTTTCTAAATATGATATAATAGTAAGGTTTAGATAGTGCGATCGCTAACTCTGCTGAATTTGAAAGAGGATAGATGAGATGACCGTCATCGATCAAGAACAGGTAATTACAAGCCTTAAATCAGTAACTCAAGACATTTCAGTCTATGGAGAGGATTTTTTAGGCTTTTATCAATTTATTTTTAATAGTATTCATCAAGCCCAGGACAAATTAGAGCAGTTAGAAGGTTTGGATTTAATTGTGATTGAAGATTTATATCAAGATTATGAAAAAATTTCTGACCAAAATTTAGTTTTGCAAAAGAAAGAACGAGAAGTATTACAAGTGTTGAGTTTGGGAGATTTTCAACAAGATGCTGAAATCACAGAGGTATTATCAGAAATCTTAGCTGATTTTTTACTAGAGTATTTACTGATTCCAATTTTGAATAATATTAATTATGAACAATTTTTATCCCAATCCAGTTATTATCAGAAATTATTCAAAAATGGGGTAACAGTTTATGAAGCAAAAAGACGCTTATATTGAAATTGCACAACGATATATTCAAACTGCCAAGCAACATCAATCTTTGTCAATTAATACCCAAGAAGTTATCGGTTTTCTAACTTATCATGGGTTTGAATCTATTGCTGTTGCTGTGATTGTTCATTATAAAAGTAGCGTTCCGCTTAATCATGAAACGAAGTTAAGAATGTTTTTAGCATTCTGTAAAAAACATTTATCTAATTCAGTGAATCTTAAACTGATTGCGGCTTTAATTATTCGCTTAGAAAAGAATGGGTATAGAAGTAAGTTTCTCTATCCTGAGTTAATTGATGAAAATAACTTTAAATCTCCTCAACATCAAATCACGTTAACAGAAGCAGGGTTACTGGTTAAAGATGTGGAACGAGTGATTAATCAGATCCTGAGTTCAATTTAGTATTTTATGTTATTATGTACTAAATATTCTACCAAATCATCCTCTTTAATTATGCTAGAAATTCACAAAAATTATATTGTTGATGAAAATCAAAATCCGATTGCTGTTCAGATTCCGATTGCTGAATTCGAGAAAATCGAAGAAATTTTAGAAGATTACTTCTTAGGTAAAATGATGGCAGATGAAGAAGATGCAGAAATTTTATCTAAATCAGAAGCTCTCAAATATTATCAAGGGTTAAAAGAAAGTAATGTGGGTTGTTAGATATACAAAAAAGTTTTTAAAAGAAATGAATTCTCTCCCCCAAGATGTTCAGTCTCGAATAGAAATTATTGTTTTTCAAGAACTAGAATGCCAAAACCCATTTGAGTTAGGATACTTAAGTAAAATGAAAGGATATACTGATAACTCTGAACTTCAAGCATTTATTGATCGATACTCAGCTTGATAGAAAAACGAATTTATATTTTATCGTTCCCAGGCTCCCGCCTGGGAATACCATATTGATGAGGCTCTACCCATCCGCATCTTGTTAAATGTAACGAAATATTACAAATATGCCGTTATAGAGGCATAACGTCTTGACATCTTAGAAGGGGTTCGTTATCTTGATATACATACCCGGGTACACCAGTTCACCGTCCTATGCAAAATAAGCAAAAGGTAACTCTCTATCTTCCGCCGGAACTGCACCGCAAATTAAAAATTAAAGCGGCAGTTGAATCAGAACCGATGTCATCCATTGCTGAACGAGCCATTGTTTTCTACCTCAACAATTCCGAGTTGGTAGACGAAGTGGAGGCATCCTATGGACAAACCCATCGGGTTTACTCCTGTCCAGAGTGTTCCAGTTCCATCATTATTAAGGAAGGGGAATTAAGCTCACTAAGAGAGCAGCCCAGTGTCCTATCCGATGATGAACTTCCAGTCCAACCTGTGAGAGATGTAGAATCTAGCACGGCGCAATCGGGAGAAGAAGAACTGGTTCCTTGCTAAATCCCTAGCTTCGAGACTGGCGCGAGTTGTGTTCAGAATCGGACGTTAGGAATCTGAAATTCTGTAAACGTTACACCGTCTCTATTGGATCGAGGACTATGCAAGAAGAACTCAGTATCTTAATTGAAGCCCGATATCCTCTGATCTACCTCGTCACCTCTGAGGAAGAGCGGTCTGAGCAGGCGATCGCCAAAATCGCACAAGCAAAACGCCAGAGAGAGGTTTATGTGTGGACAGTGACTCGTGGCCTAGTCAAATATGATCAAGCCCGAACTGCCGTTCAGTCCAACACAGTCTCTCCGCAAGCGGCGCTGGAGTGGGTGATTCGGCACAGAGAGCCTAACGTAAGCGGAAGTATCTATATATTTAAAGATTTGCATCCCTTCAAAGATTCTCCTGAAGTGACCCGGTGTTTGCGGGATGCGATCGCCAGTTTTAAAGGCACAAACAAGACCATCATCTTGATGTCGCCGATTCAATCTATTCCCATCGAGCTAGAGAAAGAAGTTGTGGTTCTGGACTTCGCTCTGCCCGATCTGAAAGAATTGAATCAAGTGTTAACCGCCCAACTCGAACAAGCCCGGTCTCGACGTTTAACCACCGAAGGACGAGAAAAACTGCTCAAAGCAGCTTTAGGCTTAACCCGCGATGAGGCTGAAAAAGTCTACCGGAAAGCTCAAGTCACCGCCGGACGTCTCACTGAAGAAGAAGTTGACATTGTTCTCACCGAGAAGAAGCAACTGATTCGACGCAATGGCATTTTAGAATACATTGATGTCGATGAAACAATCGATTCAGTGGGAGGTTTAGAAGAACTGAAACGGTGGCTACACCAACGTTCCAACGCCTTCACCGAAAGAGCCAGGGAATATGGTCTACCTCAACCCAAGGGAATGTTAATTTTAGGGATACCCGGATGCGGAAAGTCCCTGATTGCCAAAACCACCTCTCGGTTATGGGGATTACCCTTGCTGCGCTTAGATATGGGTCGGGTGTATGATGGTTCAACGGTGGGTCGTTCCGAAGCTAACCTGAGAAACGCCTTGAAGACGGCTGAATCCATTTCCCCGGTGATTCTATTTATCGATGAATTAGATAAATCCTTTGCCGGAAGTGCCGGATCAGCAGATTCTGATGGTGGAACCTCCAGTCGCATCTTTGGATCATTCCTCACCTGGATGCAGGAAAAAAGCTCTCCTGTGTTCGTGATGGCAACCGCCAACCGCGTTGAACGCTTACCTGGGGAATTCCTCAGAAAAGGCCGATTTGATGAAATCTTCTTTGTGGATCTCCCCACAAAAGAAGAACGCCAAGATATTTTTAAAATTCATCTGTCCAAACGCCGACGGGAAATTGAACGCTTCGATTTAGAGCAACTTTCTACCGTTTCCGAAGGCTTTTCTGGAGCAGAAATTGAGCAAGCCGTAATCGCTTCGATGTACGAGGCTTTTGCTCAAGACCGCGAGTTTACGCAGCTTGATATCATTGCCGCCATAAAATCGACCCTCCCGTTATCCAAAACGATGAACGAACAGGTAACGGCACTACGAGATTGGGCGAGACAGCGCGCACGTCCGGCTGCATCTGCCATCGCTGAATATCAGCGCATGGAGTTCTAAAAGCTTACTCCTAGTCCAAATAGGAGATAAGGCTAGTCACCAAAACAGGCTAGCAGTTCCCAAAAAAAAAGCCGTCCTCTTATAAAGACGGCATTGATTCTAACCAAACCGTTGTTGTTTCGTTTTCAGTTCCACGGAGGATACCTAAATGTCTCACTTTAGCACACTGCGTACCAAAATCACCGATTCCGAAATCCTGAAAGCTTCTCTGCGCGATCTGGGCATTAGCACCAAAACTAGCGCCGATGTTCGCGGATACAACGGCCAACGGGTTCGTGCCGACTTGGTTGCAGTTCTTGAAGGCGAATATGACCTCGGTTGGTCTCGCAACAGCGATGGTACTTTCGATTTAATTGCTGATCTGTGGGGCGTTGCCAAAAAACACAACCAAACCGAACTGATCAACTCTATTAATCAAAAATACGCCATTAACAAGACCTTAGCTGATGTCAAACAGCGCGGTCTGCAAAACGCCAACGTAAAATTGGTTGTCCAAAAATAGTGGGTCAGAGCGTTCCCAAGCTTGCGGGTTAACCGAATTTAGACGGGTTAACCCGTTTTTCTATTTGCCAGTCGATCAATTTATGAGATATCTTAGTAATATTCAATAGAGTGGATCGGTAATCTACTACTTAAAAAACGTAGCGAATTCTCATGCAAACTGAAGCTTTTAGCGAGCTTTTTCCACTATTCAAGGGGGCCAATCCTGAAACATTAGAATGGCTGCTATCCGTTGCGGTCAAACATGAATATCCCGCCGACCGGGCTGTTGTCATGGAAGATGCTTGGGGAAATGCGGTTTATTTTGTCGTTTCTGGGTGGGTGAAAGTCCGACGTTTATCTGGGGAGGAAGTCGTGACATTAGCCATTTTGGGACATGGAGATTTCTTTGGAGAAATGGCGATTTTAGATGAATCCCCCCGTGCGAATGATGTGATTGCCCTATCATCAGTCCGATTAATTAGTGTTTCTGCTCAACGCTTTATCCAGACGTTGTTTAAAGATCCGCAACTTCATCATCGAATGTTGCAATTAATGGTGCGCCGTTTGCGTCAAACGAACCAACGCTATCAAATTCGTCACCGACCTCCTGCCGTAAAACTCGCCAACACCCTCGTAGAATTAGCCGAAAATTACGGTCAGCACAGTGAAAAAGGGGCGGACATTTTTAATATTCCTTTCCAAGATTTAGCAGATGTTACGGATATTTCCTTGGAAGAAACAAGCAAAATAATGGATAAAATTATGAGTAAAGGTTGGATGAGTATAGATGAAGAACAGCAAGTGATTCATTTGCTGAATCTCAAACATTTAAACCATCTGGCCAGTCAATAAATCTGAAACATTTAACGCGAAATCTCAGCGTCATCTACTACATCAGAATGCTTATCAATCGATTGATTCCCATTTTTTTCTCTGATATCTTTGCAACCTCTGAGTTGATTTTCCCTTCTGTTTAACGGTTAATTCCATTTACAGAGGGGAAACTTGTTGTTTAGAAACACTTATTTTTAACCGATAAAAATTATGACTGAAGCAACTCAAACCCGTCCTCCTTCTTCAACTCCGGTTACTCCTGTCTTACAATATTGGGTGGCGCTCCCTAAGCCCGAATCCCATTTATTTGAAATTACGTTACAAATTCGAGGAGATCTCCTTTCCTCCTCCCCATTAGATTTAAAAATGCCCGTTTGGACACCAGGATCTTATTTAGTGCGGGAATATTCCCGACATTTACAAGATTGGGAAGTTTGTGATCAGAATGGTAATCCCCTAAACTGGCAAAAAATTAGTAAAAATCATTGGCAAATTCAACCGGAATCTGCAACAGAAATTACGGTTTCCTATCGGATTTTTGCTAATGAATTAAGTGTGAGAACCAATCATTTAGACTCCTCTCATGGTTATTTTAATGGGGCGGCTTTATTTTTCTATATTCCCGGATATGAACAACACCCCATTCAAGTCACGATAGAACCCCCTAAAAATTGGACAGTTAGCACAATTTTACCCACAATTCCTAATCAACCCAATACCTTTTATGCTTCTAATTTTGATACATTAGTTGATAGTCCTTTTGAAATTGGAACCCATCAGTTATATGAATTTCAAGTTGAGGGAAAATCCCATCAATTAGCAATTTGGGGTGAGGGAAATCTTAATCCTGAACGGTTACTCAAGGATTTTCAAAAAATTATAGCCGTAGAATCAGAATTATTTGGGGGATTACCCTACAAACGCTATTTATTTTTATTACATCTTTCTAATCATGGCTTTGGGGGTTTAGAACATAAAAATTCTTGTTCTTTAATTTATTCTCGATTTGGGTTTCGTAATAACGATAAATATAATCGGTTTATGCAATTAGTCGCCCATGAATTTTTCCATTTATGGAACGTTAAACGCATTCGACCCAAAGCCTTAGAACTGTTTGATTATGAACAGGAAAACTATACTCCCTCTTTGTGGTTTTCTGAAGGAACAACCAGCTATTATGATATGGTGATTCCCTACCGGGCGGGAATTTTTGATGTTAAAGGGTTTTTGAATGCGATCGCCAAAGATATTACTCGCTTACAAACCATCCCAGGGCGGTTAGTTCAACCCTTAAGTGAATCGAGTTGGGATACTTGGATTAAACTCTATCGGCGAGAATCTCATAGTGATAATAATCAAATTTCCTATTATTTAAAAGGGGAATTAGTGTCATTTTTACTGGATTTATTAATCAGAGAAAAACAGGGAAATCAGCGATCGCTCGATGATGTTATGCGTCAAATGTGGGACGAATTTGGTCAACCCGAAATCGGCTTTACTCCTGAACAATTAGAACAGGTGATTGAATCTATTGCTGAAACCTCTTTAAGGGATTTCTTTCAAAACTATTTATATGGACTGGATGAACTTCCCTATAATCAATATTTAGAACCCTTTGGGTTACAAGTGGTCGCTGAAACAACGGATGAAACCCCCTATTTGGGCTGTAAAATAGCCTCAGAAAAAGGTCGAGAAATAATTAAATTTGTGGAAGTCGGGAGTCCGGCTGAAACCGCAGGATTAGATATTAATGATGAACTTTTAGCCTTAAATGGATTTAAAGTCACCTCTGACCAATTCCATGAACGGTTAAAAGATTACAAACCGGGAGATACAGTAGAATTAACCTTTTTTCATCAAGATTTATTGCGAACTTGTCAAGCTACCTTAACATCTCCCCGTCCTAATCATTACAAAATCGTTTCTGTTAGCCAACCGACCCCTCAACAAAAACGAAATTTTGAAGGCTGGTTAGGGTGTCCTTATCACAATTTATGAGATGATGAGGGGGAAATATTCAGAGGTTAGGCGATGGAAGTACCACCCCCTCCTTCAATTACACCCCGTCAGATGAATCTATTGCGGGTTGTAACCTCAATGGCTTGGTCAGATGGAGAATTAGCAACGGAAGAAGTTGATGTCATGCTGAATCAATTTAGCCGTTTGTTTGCGAAACAGGAACAACAACAGCAACAACTCCAACAGGAATTAAGGGATTATTTAATGCAAAATATTCCCTTAGAGGAGTTAATTCCTAAACTCGAAACCCAAGCCGAACGAGAACTGGTACTTGTCTTAGGATATGAAGTGATTAACTCCAGCGCTCGCACCCCAGATGAACCTAAAATTAACCCGGACGAAGCAGCCGCTTATCAAACATTATTACAGTTACTAAATCTTCCTTCAGATGTGGTTCAACGTCTGGAAGAGCAGATGGATAGTCCCTCCCATTCTAAAGCAGAATTAATTGAAACCATCACTCGAAAATTAGGAGCATTTATTCAAAAATAATCAGTAAGTTTGTAGGGGTGGGTTCATCAAGGTTTTAGTAAATTCATCAAGATCCAAGTGAACCCGCCCGTACCCATCATCAGTCATCAGTCATCCGTTTTTAGTTCTTACCAACTATTAATATAAACTGTTAAATCTCCCCCTGATAACTGATAACTGATAACTGTTCCCTGTTCCCTATTCCCTGCTCTATGTCAAATTTAATGAATGACATTGCGAAACAAGCCCACAATGGTCGTGTTCCAGCCATCATTCAAATCATTAATCAACAAATGACTGATTTAGGAGTAAGAACTCGTGCGGTTTTTACCCATGATGTTTTGCAACTGCTTTGTGAGGCTAAAAATCCTGAATCTTTAGATAAATCAACTATTGTTACCCAAATTCGTGAAATTTTGGAGTCAATTTCTCCCCGTAATATTCGTCGAGTTAGAATTAATAGTCGTATCCTTAAAGAACAGCAATTACTGTGGTTAGAAAATATTACCCAAGATCCTGAAGATCAATTGCTGTGGTCAGAAGATATTATTCTCAAAAAACCGAATATTTTTAAACAGTGGGATAAGAGAATTCCATCTCAAAATGCCAAAAATAATCAACCTATTTTCAATAACCTATCCTCAACTTCCCCGCCAGAAAAACGTCAATTTCCACTAAATTTAATTGTCGCTGTTGCTGTGAGTTTAGTATTAGGATTAATGGGATTTTTTCTGTACAATGAGTTACAATTTCAATTATTCAATACCTTACAATCTAACAAAAAAAACAATGTTGAAGTATCCCCTTCCTCTCTCCAAACTTTATCATCAAAAGAACAATTTACCCAAGCAGTGAAACTGGCTACTGAAGCCTCCGCCGAGGGAAAAGTGGCTGATACCCGCCAGGAATGGTTAGAAATTGCTCAAAAATGGCAGCAAGCCGCTGATTATATGGCGAAAGTATCTCCTGATTTTGAACGTTATAAAATAGCCCAAGATCGAGCCCCATTATATCGTCGAAATCAAGAACAAGCCCAACAAAAAGCTGATGAATTGAATCAGTAATCATTTGAAAAGGGAACAGGGAACAGGGAACAGGGAACAGGGAATAGGGAATAGGGAATAGGGAATAGGGAATAGGGAATAGG